>NZ_DGTE01000025.1:0-18050 GCF_002393675.1 Streptococcus sp. UBA4344 | reverse complement strand
ATATTAAATTATTCTTTTTCGAAAATCTTTTATCGTTTTTCGATATATTTAGTATACCACAAGTTTTTCGTTTTGCAACACTTTTTTATCGAAAATCGATATTTTTTTATTTTTTCGTGAATTTTTCACTGTTTTTACCAGAATTTAAACATAAAAAAGCCCAGTCATTTCGACTGAGCCAGTTTTTTACTATGGTCTTACGTCTTTATCATGGGTGTTATTTATTACTGCCATAGAATACTATCAAAAAAGAGTACTCTTATCAGCCTACTTGCCGTAAGCTGGTTTTTCATCAATCTTTTTAGTAAAGGTCAATTTATAAGTCACGTGTATTGTCATAAGAGTTACCTCATCTTTCATTTTGTAACTTCATTATAAAAAGGAAAGCTTAAGCTTTCCTTGTAGAAGACTTACAAAAACCTTAATCAAAATTTCCTTTATCTTTGAGATTTTGACTGATAATCTGCCACTGTGGTTTATTCTTCCAATTTTTATCCGATACAATCTGACTGGCTACGCGTCTAGCTTCTTCAAGAATATTATAATCCTCAACAATATCAGCCACTTGAAATTCTGGAATTCCTGACTGACGTGTTCCAAAGATTTCTCCAGACCCACGCATCTTAAGATCAGCTTCTGCCAATACAAAACCATCTGTTGTCTCTGTCATGATTTTCATGCGTTCTTTCCCAGTTTGCGTCTTAGGATTAGCTACTAAGATAGCATAAGATTGTTTTTCGCCACGTCCAACACGACCGCGAAGCTGATGCAATTGACTAAGTCCAAAACGATCAGCATCCATGATAATCATGATTGTGGCGTTTGGCACATTGACACCAACTTCAATAACTGTTGTTGAAACCAAGACCTGACTTTTTTGAGCTTTAAAATCTTGCATGATGGCTTCTTTTTCATCATTTTTCATGCGTCCATGCATTAAAGCTACCTGAGCCGTGTCTGCAAAGTAATCCGATAGCTCTTCATGCAAAGCAATGGCATTCTTCAAATCAAGCGACTCTGATTCTTCAATCAGCGGTGAAATGACATAAGCTTGCGCACCTTTTTGCAATTCTTTTTTGACCCAATCAAGCACCACATCTAATTGCTCGTGCTTCACCCAGCGAGTAATGATAGGCTTTCTTCCTGCAGGTAACTCATCAATAATAGAAACATCCATTTCACCAAAAGCGGTAATGGCAAGTGTTCGTGGAATAGGTGTAGCCGTCATCATGAGGACATCTGGATTTTCCCCTTTTTCACGGAAAATACGACGTTGATTAACCCCAAAACGATGCTGCTCATCAGTAATGACAAGACCTAAGCGGTGATAAGTCACTGCATCTTGAATAAGAGCATGAGTCCCCACAATCATATCTACTGAACCATCAGCAATCGCCGATAACGCTGCTTTTTTTGCCGCTGTTTTCATTCCTGATGTCAAAATGGCAATCGATAAATCTGGGAAAAGTTGCGTCAAACTGTCGAAATGTTGCTCAGCCAAGATTTCAGTCGGCACCATCAAAGCTGACTGAAAGCCTGCTGTATAGGCAGCGTACATAGCAAGACTAGCTACAACCGTCTTACCTGAACCAACATCTCCTTGTAAAAGGCGATTCATATGACCACCTGAGCGCATATCAGCTAAAATGTCACTCAAGCTTCGCTTTTGCCCACCTGTCAGTTTAAAAGGCAATCCTGCTATTTTATCAGCAAGTTTTTCTTCGTCATAAGCAATCGATAAACCGTTTGATTCTGATTTGTTATCTGCTTTTAAGGCTTGTAAATTCATTTGAAAATAGAAAAGTTCTTCAAATTTGATACGACGAAGAGCCTGTTTGTATTCAGCTAAATCTTTTGGAAAATGCATAGCGGTTGTTGCCTGAGCACGTCCTAGCAGACGATATTTATCGATTAGGACTTGAGGTAGATTCTCTGGCAACCAATTTTGTGCGCCTAATTCAAAAGCAGCTTTGATGGCTTTGATAAGAGCATTTTGTGAAATGCCCTGCGCTACACGGTAAACAGGCTGCATATCATCTTCAACCTGAGCCAAAATTTTCATTCCTGTCACAGCTGACTTTATAGCATCCCATTTCCCAAAAATCGCCACATCACTACCTAGCTCGACTTTATCCGCTAAATAGGGTTGATTGAAAAATGACACCGCAATAACAGCTTCACCTTGTTTGATTTTAAAAGAAAGGCGATTTCGCTTATAACCATAGTACTGAACGTTTGCCGGTGTTACCACTGTTCCAACGATAACAGCTTTTTCCCCGTCAACTAGATCTAAGACGCTTTTACTCTTAAAATCTTCATAACGAAAAGGATAGTACAACAATAAATCCTCAATCGTATAAATGTCTAATTTATGGAATTTCTCTGCGGATTTAGCACCAATTCCTTTTAATACCTCAATTGATGATTGTAAATTCATAAAACCTCACTTTTCTATTATTATAACAAAAATAGATTCTAAATCGTCGTAAGTCTCCTCACAACGATTATAGAATCTGCTTTTTAATCACTTATTTTGAATAGAAACGTGGGATACGGTCACTCAAAAGACAAAGAACTTCATAATTAATTGTACCGCGTTTTTGAGCTAAATCAGTTGCTGAAATAACATTATCGCCTTCTTGACCAATCAAGGTTACTTTTGTTCCAATTGGGAATTTTTTAGGCAAACAAATTGTAATTTGGTCCATTGAGACACGACCAACAATTTCACAAAACTGACCATTAACAAGGACTGAGAAGCCTTGCAAATCACGTGTCCAACCATCAGCATAACCGATTGGCACTGTCGCAATGTATTCTTCTTTTTGTGCTGTATAAGTTGCACCATAACCAACTGTTGCACCAGCAGGAATTGTTTTCACGTGAACTAGTGCTGATTCCAAACCAAGAGCTGGTTTAATAGGATAAGGCAATTCAATATCTGTTCCACTTGGATTCAAACCATACATAACAATACCAAGACGAACAATATTAAAGATGGTTTCACTGTGCCAAATACTTGTTGCTGAGTTACTAGCATGAACAAGAGCTGGTTTATCACTCAAGTTATTCACCAAATTCGTAAAGAATTCCAATTGCTCATTAAATTTAGTATCGTCAGCTTCATCAGCCGTCGCAAAGTGAGTAAAGATTCCTTCAACATTAGCACCGGATTTTTTCAAGTTAGCAATCAAGCTATCAGCTTCTTCAAGACTACGTACACCGATACGTCCCATACCTGAATCAACTTTCAAATGAACATTTACCCCTTTAAGGCTAATATCTTGCTCATTTGCCAAATCAAGCCATTCTTGACTAGCTACAGTCAATGTAATGTCATAATCACGCGCCAAAGCAACCTCATTAGGCATGATAACACCTAAAATCAAGATTGTTTCTTCAATACCCGCTTCACGAAGTTCAAGAGCTTCGTCAACATTTGATACACAAAATCCATCAACTAAATGATGTACAGCTTGCGCTACCTTTTTAGCACCATGTCCATAGGCATTAGCTTTAACAACCGCAAAAGCTTTTTTCCCTTCTGGAATATTAGCTTTAACCGCCTCGATATTTTGACAAATAGCACCCAAATCAATTAAGGCTCTTGTTGGTCGGTGTAAACTTGAAATCATTTTTTCTCCTCCAAAGCTAGTAAAAAATTTCTCGATTAATCCTACTTTTCATTTTTCAAAAAAACTTATTACTTATCATCTTCTAAGATAACACTGGCTTGCACAAGATTTCCCGTATGAGAAAGTGAGATAAAAGCTCTCCCAGAAAATGGGGACTGAGTAATCTCAGGAGCACCAAGTTGGTTATTCAGAATTTCAATATCTTTAAAACCAACAGGACCAATACCTGTTCCCATTGCCTTAGCAAAAGCTTCCTTTGCTGCCCAACGTCCTGCTAAAAATTCCATTTGTCTTTTTTCAGCTTTAAAGCTTGAAAAAACTTGAAATTCTTTTTCTGTCAGTACGCGCTTTGCAAATCTATTATTCTTCTCATACGCTCGCTTGATTGCATCTATTTCTTGCAAGTCAATGCCGTGACCAATAATCATACGTCTCCTTTGTGAAAAACGATTTTAAACCAAATCAAAATTCTTATTAGCCAAATCGCCAATGATTTCCAAAACTAAGGAGCTGAGAAAAATCCCCAGCCCCATAGGTTATTCAATTAATTAGAATAGCAATTCTTCATAAGAATCATGACTTAAGGTTGCATGGATTTCACGAATCAATTTTTCAGTTTTATCCCATCCTAGACATGGGTCTGTGATCGATTTTCCAAATACCTCTGGTGTATCTTGGCGACCATCTTCCAAGTAAGATTCAATCATGAATCCACGTACATACTTGTTAATTTTATCACTCCAGTCGCGATTAATCAATGTTTGACGTACAATACGGATTTGTTCAAGATATTTTTTACCAGAATTATCATGATTTGTATCAACAACGATAAATGGATTCTTAAGCCCCATCTTTTCGTAATGAGCAATTGCTTTCAACAAGTCATCATAATAGTAATTTGGCACATTTTCACCGTGCTCATTAAGTGAGCCACGAAGAATGGCATGCGCCAATGGATTACCATCTGTTTCAACTTCTGCACTATGATAAATAAAGTTTTGTTTGTTTTGTGCGGCATAAATACCGTTAAACATAATATTCAAATTACCAGACGTTGGATTTTTCATCCCTGTTGGGGCATCAATTCCTGAAGCAACAAAGCGATGCTCTTGGTCTTCGACTGAACGAGCTCCAATAGCGTGATATGACACCAAATCATCTACCAATGGAAGATTGTCTGGATATAGCATTTCATCAGCTGTTGTCAAGCCTGTTTCAGTAATGACGCGATAATGCAAATGACGAACAGCAGCAACACCATTAATCAAATCTGGAAGTTTTGAGGTATCAGGCTGATGCATTAAGCCTTTATAACCATCACCGTTTGTGCGTGGTTTTGCTGTGTAGACACGCATAACAATAAAGATTTTATCTTTAACTTCTTCTTGAAGTTTTGCTAAACGGCGAGCATATTCCAGAACAGCTTCTTCGTTATCAGATGAACAAGGTCCGATGACCAAAAGAATACGATCATCTTCACCTTTGATGATTTTTGCTAGCTCAGCATCACGTGCTTTCTTCTTAGCAAGAAAATCACCTTCTAATTTTGATAGTTCTTTGACTTGTGCAATATCAATTGTTGCACTTTTTTGATGTATTCCCATAAATTATTTACCTAGTGTATCGTAAATTTCGTGAACAAGTTTTGCTGTATTGTCCCATCCAAGACATGGGTCTGTGATTGATTTACCAAATACCTCAGGTTTGTCTTGACGACCATCTTCTAAGTAAGATTCAATCATAAATCCACGAACGTATTTGTTAATTTTTTCATTCCAATCACGGTTAATCAATGTTTGACGGACAATACGAACTTGTTCTAAATATTGTTTTCCTGAGTTGTCATGGTTAGTATCGATAACGATAAATGGATTTTCAAGTCCCATTTTTTCGTATTGTTCAATAGTATCGATGACATTATCATAGTAATAGTTTGGCACATTCTTACCATATTCGTTAAGTGCACCACGAAGGATGGCATGTGCAAATGGGTTACCAGATGTTTCCACTTCTTCACCGTTAAACAAGAATGATTGTTTGTTTTGTGCGGCATAAATACCGTTAAACATAACATTCAAGTTACCTGAAGTAGGATTTTTCATACCTGTCGGAACACTGATACCTGAAGCAACAAAGCGGTGTTGTTGGTCTTCGACTGAACGAGCACCAACAGCGATATAAGATACCAAGTCATCTACCAATGGAAGATTTTCTGGGTAAAGCATTTCGTCCGCCGTTGTCAATCCTGTTTCTGAAATCACACGATAATGAAGGTGACGAACGGCTTTAATACCGTTAATCAAGCTTGGTGCTTCTGACGTATCAGGTTGGTGCATCAAACCTTTATAACCATCACCATTCGTACGTGGTTTTGCTGTATAGACACGCATCACCATAAAGACTCGATCTTTAACTTCTTCTTGAAGTTTTGCCAAACGATGAGCGTATTCAAGTACAGCATCTTCATTATCAGATGAGCAAGGACCGATAACCAAAAGAACTCGATCATCTTCACCTTTAATAATAGCTTCCAGTTCGCGATCACGAGCTTCTTTTTTAGCTAGAGCGTCACCAGTTAATTTTGATTCTTCTTTGAGAGCATCGAAATTAATCTTTTTACTTGTTGCTTTAAATGACATATATTTTCCCTCTCCTGAAATTAGTTAAGATTTTATATATTATACCATTTTCAAGAGGTTTTTCAATAAATTGTCAGAATTTTCTGTTGTCTTTTTTAAAAATGTTTGCGACCGTGGCAATTTTTGAATTTTTTGCCTGATCCACATGGGCACAAATCATTACGTTTAACATTAGAATAATCAATGTCAGATTGTGCTTGAACATTTTGGGCTGAGATATTCTTTTCAGCCATTGTTGTTGCACGTTCAGTTGAGCGTTCACGTTCTTGTTGGTGAATTTGTGCTTTCATCATTGTACGTGTTACGTCAAATTCAATTGCTCCAATCATTGCTTGGAACATACGGAAACCTTCTGATTGATATTCAACAACTGGGTTATTTTGAGCATAACCACGCAAACCAACTGATTGACGTAATTGATCAAGAGCATCAATATGATCTGTCCACTTATTATCAACAACCATCAAAATCAAAACTTTTTGGAATTCTTTAACAGCTTCTTCATTTTGAAGTTTGGCAATTTGAGCATCATAAACTTTCAATGCACGGTTGTAAAGATCTTCTTTGATTTCTTCAAAGTCTAATTCTTCAAGATCAGCTAATTTAATTGAATCTTCAGGAACTAAGTTTGATTTGGCAAAGTTAAGAATTGCTTTGACTCCTTCTTCACGGTCAGCACGACTATGAGCATCAACAGCGCGATTAATCGTACGTTTAATCATAGCTTTGATTTCAGGTGCCAAATCACGGTCAGCTGTAATAACGTCGTGACGTTCAGCATAAATGATTTCACGTTGTTCACGCATAACATCATCATATTGAAGGACTTGTTTACGAGTATCGTAGTTGTTACCTTCAACACGTTTTTGTGCTGATTCCACTTGACGAGTCAGCATCTTAGATTTGATGACAGCTTCTTCTTCATCAAGATTCATACGATCAAGGAATGCCTTGATACGATCTGAACCAAAACGACGCATCAAATCATCTTCAAGTGAAAGGTAAAACTGTGATTCACCTGGATCACCTTGACGACCAGCACGACCACGAAGCTGATTATCAATACGACGGCTTTCGTGACGTTCTGTACCGATGACGCAAAGTCCACCAAGTTCACGAACTCCTTCACCAAGTTTGATATCTGTACCACGACCAGCCATGTTGGTTGCAATTGTAACAGCACCACGTTGACCGGCGTTCATAATGATTTGTGCTTCTTTGAAGTGGTTTTTAGCATTCAAAACTTCGTGTGGAATACCAGCTTCAACCAATTTCTTAGAAATAAGGTCAGAAGTTTCAACAGCTACAGTACCGACCAAAACTGGTTGACCTTTCGCATGACGACGTTTAACATCTTCGACCACTGCTCTAAATTTAGAAGCAAGTGTTGGGTATAACAAATCTGGATGGTCAATACGTGCGACCGGTCTATTCGTTGGAATTGGAATAATGCGCATATTGTAAACTTCGCGGAATTCCTCTTCTTCAGTTTTAGCTGTACCAGTCATACCTGCCAATTTTTTATACATACGGAACATGTTTTGATAAGTAATTGAGGCACTTGTCTTAGATTCTTCCTGAATGCGCACTCCTTCTTTAGCTTCAATAGCTTGGTGTAAACCGTCAGAGAAGCGACGACCTTCCATTGTACGTCCTGTAAATTGATCGACAATTAGGATTTCGCCATTTTCACTAACCACATAGTCAATATCCAAAATCATGATGTAGTTGGCACGAAGAGCATTGTCAATGTAGTGTGTTAAGGCAACGTTTTCCAAATCGTAAAGATTTTCCAAATGGAAGTATTCTTCTGCTTTATCGATACCACTGTCAGTCAAGCCAATTGTTTTAGTTGGTACATCAATGACATAATCAACACTTTCAAGAGTCTTAACAAATCTATCAGCGCGAATGTAAAGTTGGCTTGTTTCAGAAGTCACTTGTCCAGAAACAATCAAAGGTGTTCTAGCTTCATCAATCAATACAGAGTCAACTTCATCGACCAAAGCAAAGTTCAATGGACGTTGTACCATATCTTCTTGACGAACAACCATGTTATCACGAAGGTAGTCAAAACCAATTTCTGAGTTAGTTGAGTAAGTGATATCACAGTTATAAGCTTCACGTTTTTCAAAAGCTGATTTAGCAGACAAGTTGATACCGACAGAAAGTCCCAACCAGCTATATACTTCACCCATCTCAGTAGCATCACGTGTTGCAAGGTATTCATTAACAGTGATAACGTGGACACCTTCACCAGCAAGGGCATTAAGGTATACAGGCATTGTCGCAGTCAATGTTTTACCTTCACCAGTACGCATTTCAGGTACGTCACCATTGTGCATTACAATACCACCCATGATTTGAACACGATATGGGTAAAGTCCAAGAACACGTTTTGCAGCTTCACGAACAACCGCAAAAGCTTCTGTCAATAACTGATCCAGAGTTTCACCATTTTGATATCGTTGTTGAAATTCTGGTGTTTTTGCTTTTAATTCTTCGTCAGACAAAGCAGCCATCGCATCTGCGTATGACTCAACTTTCTTCGCAATTTTTTCTAATTTTCTTAATTCGCCTTTATCGTTTTCGATAACAGTTCGTAGAATATTTGCCATCCCAATTCCTTTCGATAAACTTATCATCACATTTTATCATAAAAAGCGCTCTATTACAAGAATCCGCTAACATTGTAGCTCTGTTCGACAAGCGCTAGAAATGCCTTGATATTTTAGTTTTTTATTAATATCATTCTTAGTATTTTCTGAGTATTTCACCTGCTACGATTATACTCTTTTTTCACCTTAACAACAAGAAAGCACTGTAATTCACAAGGAATCGTCAGTGTAAAAAAAGATTGAAGAATTATCCAATTGGACTTTTCCTCAATCTCGCTAACATTTTTAATCAAGTAATTAACGTTCTGAAACTTTCTTAGCCAAAGCAAAGTTACCAAGAGTTGCAGAACCATTTTCAGCAACACCTGGTGTCACGATATATTCTGTAACATCTGGAACTGGTACATAATCGTTCATCAAAGCTTTAAATTTATCACGAACACGTTTTAGCATGTGTTCTTGAGCCATTACACCACCACCAAAGACAATCACTTCTGGACGGTAAAGTAATGTTGCTTGAACAGCAGCTTGCGCAATGTAATAAGCTTGAACATCCCAAACATCAGAATTAAGCTCAATCAATTCCCCACGAATACCTGTACGAGCTTCAAGCGATGGACCAGCTGCCATACCTTCCAAACAGCCTTTGTGGAATGGACAAACACCGTTAAAGTTTTTAGCTACATCTTGTGGGTGTGGAGCTACATAAACGTGACCTGCTTCTGTGTGACCAAGTCCACCAATGAACTCACCATTTTGAATAGCACCGGCACCAATACCAGTACCAATTGTGTAGTAAACAAGACTTTTAACACCTTTGCGAACGATTGTTTCCCCGTAAGCAGAGCTGTTAACATCAGTTGTAAAGTAGAATGGTACTTTAAAATGTTTTGAAATCAAGCCAACTAGGTCAACATTAGCCCAGTGGGGTTTTGGAGTTGTTGTGATATAGCCATATGTTTTTGAATTTTCATCAATATCAATTGGCCCAAAAGAACCGATAGCAATACCTGCTAAGTCTTCTTCAAAACGTTTGAAGAAAGCTACTGTTTTATCAATTGTTTCGTAAGGTGTAGTTGTAGGAAATTGAACTTTTTCAACAATTTGAAAATTCTCATCACCAACAGCACAAACAAACTTCGTTCCACCTGCTTCGACACTACCATATAATTTAGTCATGTTATCTCCCTTTTAATTGCTAGTTTTCTATCAAATATTATACAAAAAAGCAAAAGATATATCAAGTGCAAAAAGAGTAAAAACCCTATTATATCAATATTTATCTCCATATAAAAAGAGGTTCTTTCGAACCTCTTAAATTATAGATATATACTTATTTAAGATCTAGCAATGCAGCACCTTCAGCAAGTTCACCTTGAGCAACTGGTGTTACTTCTTGGTAGTCAGCTGTGTTTGTCACGATAATCATTGTTGTATCATCAAGACCTGCTTCTGCAATAGCTGCGCGGTCAAATGTTCCAAGAACATCACCTTTTTTAACTTTTTGGTTAGCAGCAACTTTTTGGTTAAATCCTTTACCAGCCATTGAGACAGTATCAATACCGATGTGGATAAGGATTTCAGCGCCATTGTCAGATTTCAAACCATAAGCATGACCTGTTTCAAAAGCAAGTTGAACAGTACCATCAACTGGTGAATAAACTGTGTCACCGTTTGGTTTAATAGCGATACCTTTACCCATAGCACCTGATGAGAAGACTGGGTCATTAACTGCAGAAAGTTCAACAGCTTGGCCTGAAAGTGGGCTTACAACTGTTTCTTCAGAAACACCAGCTTGAGAAAGTGCAGTAACTTCTTCAGCTACTTCTTTTGCTTCTTTAGCAGCTTTAACGTCTTTTGTATCATCTTCGTAACCGAACATGTAAGTCAATACAAAGGCAAGAGCTGTAGTTGCAAGAACCATGATGACATATTTAAGAACTTGACCATTCAAGTAAAGAAGAGTACCAGGGATAATTGTAATACCAAAACCAGTACCAGCAAGGTTGAAGATTGAAGCCAACCAACCACCACAAGCACCAGCCGCAAGACCTAATACAAATGGTTTACCAAAACGTAAGTTTACACCGAAGATAGCTGGTTCAGTGATACCAAGTCCTGCAGAAAGAGCAGCTGGGAAAGCAAGAGCTTTAAGTTTAGCATCTTTTGTTTTAACACCAACAGCAAGAGTTGCACCAGCTTGGGCAGTCATTGCAGCTGTGATGATAGCGTTGAATGGGTCTTTACCATCAGCAGCAATCAATTGTGATTCAAGCAAGTTGAAGATGTGGTGAACACCTGTAACCACGATAACTTGGTGAATACCACCAAGAATAAGACCAGAAAGCCCAAGTGGCAAGCTAAGCAAGAATTTAGTTCCTGCAAGGACATAGTTTTCAACTGTATGGAAAACAGGTCCAATAACAAAGAGTGCCAACACTGACATTACCAAGAATGTCAAGAATGGAACCAACAAGAGGTCAAGCACATCTGGAATTTTTTTGTGCAACCATTTTTCAAGTTTCGCACCAAGCAAACCTACGAAGAATGCTGGAAGAACTGAGTTTTGGTAACCAACAACTGGAATGAATCCAAAGAAGTTAATTGGTTCTGCAGCTTTTGAGGCAACATCCCAAGCATTTGGAAGTGAGTTGTTAACCATCATCAGTCCAAGAACAAGACCTACGATTGGGCTTCCACCAAATACGTTAAATGCAGACCAGCAAATCAAAGCTGGGAAGAATGCAAAGGCTGTATCTGTTAATACAACAGTGTATGTGTAGAAGTTTGTAGATGAGAATGCCTCAGAAGTTGTTCCGAAGAGTCCTAGGATTGTATCATTGTTGATAGCTCCGCGGATACCCATGAAAAGACCAGTCGCTACGATAGCTGGAAGCAATGGAACAAATACGTCACCGAATGAACGGACAGCGCGTTGGAACCAATTTCCTTGTTTAGCAGCTTCTGCTTTTTGTTCATCTTTTGAAGCTGTTGGCAAACCAAGAGCAACAACTTCATCGTACATTTTGTTAACTAGACCAGTACCAAAGATAATTTGGTACTGTCCTGAGTTGAAGAAAGCTCCTTGAACTTTGTCAAGATTTTCAATTTTGTCTTTGTCGATTTTTGCTTCATCAACAACCATAACACGTAAACGTGTGGCACAGTGAGCGACACTGCGTACGTTTTCGCGGCCACCTAAAGCAGCAACAATCTCTTTTGCAATCTGTGCGTTATCCATTTGCAAAAACTCCTTTATATAAAATTACTTTTGTAAGCTTGTTTGTAAGCGTTTCACTTGATTACATTTACATTCTATCATAATCAGAATATATGTCAAGCGTTTATCATATTTTTTTCTTTTTGCGGGAAAATAATTGATTTTTAGGGAGTAAACGTTTACTATATTATTATAGATAGTTTTTTTACAAAGGAGAAAAAATATGGATTTACCAAAAGAAGTGCGTTACCGTCCTTATGAAGATTGGAGCACCGAAGAATTGGCAAAAATTAACAACAATGTCAAACAATCGCCTTGGCGCACCAGCTATCACATTGAGCCTAAAACTGGATTACTAAATGACCCTAACGGTTTTTCATACTTTAATGGCAAATATACATTGTTCTATCAAAATTGGCCTTTTGGCGCTGCTCACGGCCTAAAACAATGGGTTCACACTGAATCTGAAGACTTGGTTCATTTCCATGAAACTAATGTAGAACTTCGCCCTGACACTAAAAACGATAGCCACGGAGCTTACTCTGGTTCTGCTTATGAAATAGGCGACAAACTCTTCTTGTTCTATACAGGAAATGTTCGTGACGAAAACTGGGTACGTGACCCACTTCAAATCGGTGCTTGGATGGATAAAGACCACAAGATCACTAAAATGGATGACGTTCTTATCCGCCAACCAGAAGATGCAACAGAGCACTTCCGTGACCCTCAAATCTTCAACTACAAAGGTCAATTCTACGCTATCGTAGGTGCTCAAAGCCCTGAAAAATCAGGCTTTATTAAACTTTATAAAGCAGTTGATAACAATGTTGAAAACTGGGAAGAAGTTGGCAACCTCGACTTCGGCGGTATTGGTTCAGAGTACATGATTGAATGTCCAAACCTTGTTTTTGTTGATGATAAACCAGTTCTTCTTTACTGCCCACAAGGACTTGATAAAGCTGAACTTGATTACCGTAATATTTATCCAAATACCTACAAAGTATGTCAAGCGTTTGACACAGATGGTGCAAAACTTATTGGAGCTTCAGAAATCCAAAACCTTGATTATGGTTTTGAAGCTTATGCTACTCAAGGATTCAACGCACCTGACGGGCGTACTTTAGCAGTAAGCTGGATTGGACTCCCAGATGTTGATTACCCAACTGATAAATACGATTACCAAGGCGCTCTTAGTCTTGTAAAAGAACTTTCTATTAAAGATGGTAAACTTTACCAATACCCAGTTGAAGCAATCAGTTCACTTCGTGCTGACTCTGAAGCATTTGCTAATAAATCTGAGACAACTAATACTTATGAATTAGAATTAAATTTCCCTGCAAATCAAAAATCCGAAGTTCTTCTCTTTGCTGATGACAAAGGCAATGGACTCAGCTTGACGGTCGATACCAAAGACGGTAAAATTATTCTTGACCGCAGTAAAGCAGGTGTTCAATATGCTACAGAATTTGGCACAAGCCGTGAATGCTCAATTGATACTAAAGAAACAAGTGCTAATATTTTTGTAGACAATTCAATCGTTGAAATCTTTATCAATAAAGGAGAAAAAGTATTTACTAGCCGTGTCTTCCCTGAAGCTAGCCAAAATGGCATTGTAATTAAATCTGGAGACGTTACTGGTACATACTTTGATTTGAAGTACTAATATGGTAGCAAAATTAACTGACGTCGCTGAACTTGCTGGTGTAAGCCCGACAACCGTTTCACGCGTTATCAACAATAAAGGTTATTTGTCTGAAAAGACAAAACAAAAAGTCCAGGAAGCCATGAGAACTTTAGGCTATAAACCTAATAATCTCGCCCGTGGACTTCAGGGAAAATCTGCCCAACTTATTGGACTCATCTTTCCTAATATTAGCAATATCTTTTATTCTGAACTGATTGAATATCTTGAAATCGAGCTATTCAAACATGGGTATAAAACGATTATCTGCAACAGTCAAAATGACCCTGCCAAGGAACGTGAATATATTGAAATGCTTGAAGCTAACCAAGTAGACGGCATTATTTCATCAAGTCACAACCTTGGTATCGATGATTACGAACGCGTCAGTGCCCCCATTATTGCCTTTGATAGAAATCTGGCGCCAAATGTTCCTATCATTGCTTCAGATAACTTTGAAGGTGGAAAACTAGCTGCTCGTACCCTTCAGAAAAATGGTTGTGAAAACATCATTATGATTACCGGACACGATAACACCGATTCTCCAACCGAATTACGTGCTCTTGGTTTCTCATTCCAAATTCCACACGGCGAAGTTTTCAAAGTTCCTAACAACTTATCCACAATTCGCCGCGAGATGGAAATCAAATCAATTATCGCAAGAAACAGGCCTGACGGAATCTTTGTTTCTGATGACTTAACAGCCATTTTAACAATGAAAATTGCTAAACAATTAGATTTAAAAATCCCAGAAGATCTGAAAATCATTGGTTACGATGGAACATCATTTATCGAAAACTTCTTCCCTCAATTGACAACTATCCGTCAACCAATCGATGAAATCGCAAGTCTGCTTGTTGACATCCTCCTAAAACGTATCAAAGGAGAAAAAACAAGCAAAGATTACATCTTGCCGATTTCTCTACTTCCTGGTGGTAGTATTTAATAACAAAAAGCACAGAGATGCATAAGGTCTGTGCTTTTTGTTGTAATCTTGCCTTTTTAATCAGAAAAAGAGAGATGCTACTGCATCTCTCTTTATGTATTATTCAGTAACAAACTGACTCAATAATCCATTAACGAATTTTGCTGATGTTTCGTCAGAATATTTTTTAGCAATTTCAATGATTTCATTGACCGCAACACGTCCAGGTGTTTCCTCGAAGTATTTAACTTCGTAAAGACCTAAACGAAGCAAAGCTTTGTCAGTCAGTGTTAAACGTTCTAGTGACCAGCCTGATTTTAGGTGTGCTTCGATTTGTTGATCAATTTCTGATTGCAAATCACATGCACCTTTGACAAGGTTTAAAAGAAATACTGGAACTTGAACTTCTTCGTCTTCTTCAATTTTCTTGTCGTAAGTGTAGGCAAATTCAGCAGCTGCCAAATAGTCTCCACCAAATTCGAGGCTAAACAGTGCCTGGAAGGCACGTTCACGAAGGTCACGTCTTGAATTTGTAAAGTTATTAGTCATCCAAGAAATCCTCGTCGAACAATGCTTTCAAATCGGGTTTTGGTGTTTTTTCAGGAACGATTCCTTCAACGTGGATATTTACAGATGAAATAGTCACTTCTGCCATTTCGTAAACCGCAGCTTTAACAGCTTGTTGAATAGCCATTGAAACAGCAGGAACATTGACACCATATTGAAGATATACGTAGATATCAGCATTAACTGTGCCATCTTCTTCTGTTTGAAGGTAAACACCTTTACCTAAAACTGTTTTGCTGAAACTATCAGTCATGGCTTTGTTACGAAGTGAGTGAACGCCATCAACTTTTGTTGCAGCAATACCTGTGATAACTTCTAGAACTCGTGGTGAAATAACAATATCACCGATATTTTCAGTTGTCATAAGCATTTCCTTTCTAATTAAGTTTAAGGATTAAAAAGTAAAGAGAGCGGTGCCCTCTCTACCCGCTCTACTGGCAAGCTTAGGCACGTGATACGTAAGTACCTTCTTGCGTATTGATTACCAATTTTTGACCGATTTCGATGAAGTCTGGTACGTTAACAACAAGACCTGTTTCAAGAGTTGCAGGTTTACCAGAACCAGTAACTGTAGCACCTTTGATTGATGGTTGAGTGTCAGTAACTGTCAATTCAACTGTTGTAGGAACAGTAACACCGATAACTTCAGTACCGAAGAATTGGATTTTAACTTCTGAGTTTTCAAGGATGTAAAGCAATTCTTGTTCTACGTTTACAACTGGAATTTCGTATTGTTCGTAGCTTTCAGTATCCATGAAGTATGCTGTATCATCCATTTTGTAAAGGTATTGTGCAGCACGTGTTTCGATGATTGCTTGTTCGAATTTTTCTTCTGGACGGTAAGTTGTATCGAATGTTGAACCAGTACGTACGTCACGAAGTTTCATACGCATAACTGTGTTACCTTTACCTGGTTTGTGGTGGCTTGCTTCGAGAACTTTGATGAGTTTTCCATCAGATGTTACGAAAGTCATACCTGCTCTAAGCTTACTTGCTTCAATCATTTATTAATTACCTCTTATAAATTATTTATCACTTCATTTTACCATAAAATACGTTATGGCTCAAATCTTTTTAGTCTCTTCGACTAATATCCCTCTTAACTATTTTAAGCTTCATTGTTAAAAAAATCCAATTTTAATACAATAAATATCTAAAAGTTTATTCAAGGGAGATTTATTGGATATGAAGGTGAAACTTGAAAATCTTGGCGGAGAAATTAAGGAAGTTAAAGTTAGCTTTAGTTGGACAATCTTTTTTTGTGCCACTTTTTCGTAAAGATTGGAAATGGTTTAGGATTATGATTGGCTCAATCATTGCAGGCATTTTATTAACGCTCTTCTAAAAAATGGTTGGAGAGCAACCTCAGAAGTCGACGAAAAAATTTTAAAAGATAAATTGAATTAATACTAAAAGCACTCTATCGAGTGCTTTTTTAATACTTAATCATCAAAATCATCCATACCAAGTCTAACTTCTGGAACATCGTGTTGAACGCATTCAACGCCTTTTTGTTTCATCAATTCAAGTGCGAATGGATGCATGCGGTAAGCTGTCTTATAAGTGATTTTTTTGATTCCAGCTTGAAGCAAAGCTTTGGTACAGTTAATACACGGAAAATGTGTGACGTAAATTTCTGTGCCTTTGGTTGAGATACCTTCTTTAGCACACTGGATAAGAGCATTCATTTCAGCGTGAACAGTACGGATACAATGACCGTCTTCCATCTTATGACCAGCTTCACTACAATTATCTGTTTCTGACACGCCACCATTGTAACCAGTCGCTATGATACGATTATCTTTCACCAAAACAGCTCCAACAAAAGCGCGGTCACAGGTTGAACGTTTTGAAATTAACTCCGCATTTGCCATAAAATAATCTTCCCAAGAAAGTCTTTCAGTCATTGTATTCCTCCTTTTCTAAACGCTTAGCAATTATAAAACAATCAATTCTTTTGGCGCCAAAGTAAGCACTTCGCAACCATTTTCTGTCACAACCAAATCATCTTCGATGCGGACACCGTATTTGTTATCAAGATAGATTCCTGGCTCATCAGTGATAGTCATGCCTACCTCGACCAATTCATCAGAGTTCCCAAAAAATGGAATCTCATGAATGTCAAGTCCAATGCCGTGTCCAATACCGTGTGTAAAGTGCTCACCATAACCAGCCTTTTCAATGACATCACGTGCCAACTTATCATAATCACGACGTGTCATCCCAGCTTTAACAGAGTCAATCACCGCTTGATTAGCACGTAAAACCACGTCATAAATCTCGCGCTCTTCGTCAGTCGTCTCACCGATATGGATGGTACGCGTCATATCGCTAACGTAGTGGTTGTAGTAACAACCAAAATCAAGCGTCAAGGTTTCGCCAGATTGGATAACTTTCTCACTGGCTACGCCGTGAGGCATAGCAGAGCGGTAGCCTGATGCCGCAATGGTTTCAAAAGACACACCAGAAGCTCCATACTCACGCATACGAAAATCAAGAAAATTCGCCACTTGTAGCTCAGTAGTCTGACCTGGCTTGATAAAATCAAGCATGTCTGTAAAGGCACGATCAGAAATCGAACAAGCCTTACGAATGGTCTCAATTTCAGAAGCATCTTTGATCATGCGCAATTCTTCCATGAAATTCGTCATAGGCACCAAATCATAAGCTGCAAAAAATCCCTGCAAAACTTGATAATAAGCAAAGGATACTTGACTATCAAAACCAATTTTCTTCAAATTATCTGCTTGAATGACCTTGGCAAT
>NZ_DGTE01000038.1:2148-2696 GCF_002393675.1 Streptococcus sp. UBA4344 | reverse complement strand
TATTTTTGATTCTAAAAACTCTTACTCTTACCACTTACCTTTGAACTTTGAAACAATACTGACAATTCTTTTCATCAATCAAAAAAGCATACTTTTAATAAGATTATCAACTGTCATAGATGGTCAAATCATATTCTGAAATAAGCTGATTTAATTTGCTACCATAGGACGTATCTGTGGCATAAGCTCCAGTTAATGCTGCTGTAGCATCTTGATAAGAAGCGGTTTGTGATTTGTGCACTCCAGCGTACAAATCTTTTTGAAGAAAAAGCGCATAATCTTGCAACGATTCTTCCAAACTGCCATACGAGCGAAACTGCGCATCAATCCTATAATCATTCCCACTGCCATCATCTTCCCAGGTTTGCATTGTCACTGTTTGCCCATTATAATCACCTTTGATTCCAAAGAAATTATAATAAGGTGGCTGACTCAGTCCTGACTGACCGCTATTTGATTCCAAAATAGCTTGCGCAATCATAACTGAAGCATAAAGATCATTTTGAGCAGCTATTTGACGAGCTGATTCACCGATTGTTTGAATAAAT
>NZ_DGTE01000038.1:0-2079 GCF_002393675.1 Streptococcus sp. UBA4344 | reverse complement strand
ATATAGTCGTCATGTCTTGTGATGATTGACTCGTATCAGCAGAAGCTGGCTGAGCTTCATCTTGTGAATGATAGGCATAAAGAAGCAAGGTCGAACAAGCTAAAAATGCTAGAAAACTCATACCATACAAAACTGAACTGGGTAGACTTTTCCGACGTCGTTTTCCACTAACTTTTCTTCTCTTCCTTTTTCTTACACTTGCCAAATACAATACAGTCCTTTCAAAAAGTCACCTCTCAGTATACCAAATTTTCACCAAAAAAGAGACTCTTAGCCATCAAAGATTCCAATTCATAAAAAGAACCTGAGACAAGTATGCCCCAGGCTAATGTTATTAATCTAAAACCTTAATAATATTTTTGACGATATTGTCAACAGTGATACCATTTTCAGCTAAAAGTTCTTGAGCATTGTAGCGATCGTGGAAGGCTTTTTCAACACCATAGTTTTGAACTTTAAGGTCAGCATCACCAAGATAGCTTGCGACCATTTGACCGTAACCACCTTCAAGGACACCATCTTCCAAAGTTACAACAACTTGGTGGTCAGATTCCAAACTATCAAGTAATTCTTCATCTAGTCCAGTGATAAATTTTGGATTAACAATTGTCGCTGATATACCATGCGTATCTGTTAATTCTTTTGCTACTTCCTCTGCTAAAGCATAGAAATTACCAAGTCCAAAAATCGCAACTTTATTACCATTTTGAGTCACTTGGTTTTTATTAAGAATTGAATAATCTGTTGTGTCCACAAGACCAGTTTCACGAAGTGGACCAACTGGGATGCGGATAGCTACCGGATGTTCATTTTGCTCAACAGCCCAATCAAGCATAGCTAAATGTTCTTCTTTGCTAGTTGGCGCAAGATAAACCACATTTGGAATATGTGCTAAAAATGGAATATCAAAGAAACCCAGATGACTTTCGTCATTCATCGCACTAACTGACGCTGAGTAAACCAAGGTTGTCACCGGAAGATTATTCAAAGCGATGTCATGTGACCACTGGTCATAAGTACGTTGCATAAATGGTGCTGCTACGTACCAGATTGGTTTTGCACCATTTTTAGCCAGTCCAGCTGCCATTGTTGCTGCTTCTTCCTCAGCAATTCCGACATCAACAAATTGTTTTCCAGCTTGTTTACGTTGGTCTTGATTCAACATAAACATTGGTGTTCCAGCATTGACAGCAATTACTGTTTGGTCATTTTTAATCTTATCTAAAACAAAGCTAGTTGTGATGCTATTATACGTTTCAGAAGCATTTGAAGCTCGAAGATATTCTCCTGTTTCAGGATTGTATGGCCCACCCGCATGGAAAGCTTCGCGATTTTCTTCCATGAATGACACACCGTTCCCTTTTTGCGTATGAATATGTAGCAAAACTGGGTGATTAGCATCTTTGATTTCTTCAAATAAAGTAATCAATTGGTCGAGGTCATTTCCTGCATCAAGGTAATGATAATCAAAACCAAGAGCTTTGAAAAGATTATTGTCAGCTTGACCGTCGCTTTCACGTAAGTCACGAAGTGCTGTGTAAATACCGCCAGTTGGGTTAACAGCGATTGATTGGTCGTTATCGTTAATAATGACAATCGTATTTGTCCCTTCTGTTGCGATTTGGTTTAGCCCTTCATACGCCATACCACCTGAAAGAGAACCATCACCAATAACCGCCACAACATTATAAGCTTCATCTTTCAAATCACGCGCTTTAGCCACACCAGAAGCAAGTGACAATGATGTTGACGTATGACCTACTGTGAAGAGGTCGTGTTCGCTTTCTTTAGGATTTGTGTAACCTGATACGTCATCATAATGCGCTGGGTCAAGAAAAGCTTGCGCACGCCCAGTCAACATTTTATGAACATATGATTGGTGTGACACGTCAAAAATGAATTTATCTACTGGTGAATTAAAGACATAGTGCATAGCAACTGTCATTTCAACCATGCCAAAGTTTGGTCCATTGTGTCCGCCATGCTGACTTGTTTTTTCAAGAAGCGCTTGTCGTGCTTCATCAACAACACGGTGCAAATCTTTACGAGATAATTGTTTTAAATCTTGTGGTGATGAAA
>NZ_DGTE01000020.1:0-213631 GCF_002393675.1 Streptococcus sp. UBA4344 | reverse complement strand
GGAGGAACCATACCACCAGCCATAACTGATGCCATAGCAACTGAACCACCTGTTGCTACTGATGCAGCAAGTGTACCTGTACCAAAGACATACGCAGCTTTGTTAAATGGTCCACCCATATCGATAGCCATCATACCACCAAGAATAGCTCCAAGAAGAACTGCTGATGCACCTTGAAGACCTCCAAGGAAGTTATTCAAACCAGTGTTAATTGCTGCCATTGGAATATTGACAAACAACATTGCAAAACCAGTCAAGAATACACCAAGTAATGGGTAAAGCAAGATTGATTTAATTCCTTCAAGTGAACGTGGTAAACCAGAGCAAGCTTTTTTAACAAGGTTAACCAACCAACCAGCAAGGAAACCACCTACAAGAGCACCAAGGAAACCTGAAGGTGTTCCTTCTAGATTACCCCAAGCAAATCCTCCTGAAGCAATAGCACCAGCTACGAAACCAGCTACAAGACCTGGTTTTTCAGCAATTGAGTAAGCAATGTAACCAGCCAAGATTGGAAGCATGAAACCAAAAGCAGCATTACCAATTGTCTTGAAGTAAGCAGCTGCTTGGTGGTAAGTACCCAAGTTAGATAATTGATCTTTTGGCACACCCAAGATGTTATCAATCAAGAAAGCAAGAGCAATCATGATACCACCACCGATAACGAATGGCAACATTTGAGAAACACCACTCATCAAGTGTTTATAGAAAGCAGCACCAAGGCTAAGTTTTTCACCTGATTCTTTTGATTCAACCGCTGATTCTGCAGAAGCTTTGTAAGTTTCTGCTTTACCATCAAGGATGATGTTAATCAATTCTTCAGTTTTCTTGATACCGTCAGCAACTGGACGTGATACCAATTGCTTGCCATCAAAACGAGCCATTTCTACAGCTTTATCTGCAGCTACAATAACACCTTTGGCACGTGCAATTTCGTCTGCTGTCAATCGGTTACCAACACCAGATGCACCATTTGTTTCAACACGAACAGTGACACCCATTTCATCACCTTGTTTGATAAGAGCTTCTTCTGCCATGTAAGTGTGAGCAATACCAGTTGTACATGCTGTCACAGCAACAATAAGCGGTCTGTCATCAGAAACAGGAGCTGTTTTTGCGACTTCTTGAGCTTTATTATCTTCTTCAGCTGCGTTGAAAGTTGCAATGACTTCATCAGCTGTAGTCACTTGACGCAATTTATCAGCAAAACCATCTTTCAAAAGGTATTTTGACAATTCAGCAAGAGCAGCCAAGTGAGTATCGTTTGCTCCGTCTGGTGCTGCAATCATGAAGAAAAGGTAAGTTGGTTGACCATCCAAAGCTTCATAATCAACACCCGCTTGAGATTTTGCAAAAAGAACTGTAGCTTCTTTAACAGCAGCATTTTTGCTGTGAGGCATTGCAATACCATCACCTAGACCAGTTGATGTTTGAGCTTCACGATTCATGATACCTTGTTTGAAAGTATCAAAATCAGTTACAACTCCGTGTTCAACAAGGCTTGTAATCATTTCATCGATAACAGCTTCTTTTGAAGTTGCTTTCAAATCAAGAATCATGACATCTTTTCTGAGCAAGTCTTGAATTTTCATAGTTTTTCTACCTCTACTTTTTGATATGTTTCTTTAATAAATTCAGCTGTCGCTAAATCATCTGAGAACGTAGTTGCTGTTCCACATGCGACACCCCATTTAAGAGCTTCGATTGGATCGCCAGATTTGACATATTCACCAGTAAATCCAGCTACCATTGAGTCTCCAGCACCTACAGAGTTTTTAACAGTACCTTTGATAGGTTTTGCAAAGTAAGCCGCTTCTGGTGTAACTAATAATGCACCATCACCAGCCATTGAAATAATAACGTTTTTAGCACCTTTAGCGAGAATTTCACGGGCGTATTTTTCAATATCAGCAAGACCGTTTAATTCAACACCAAAAATATCAGCTAATTCATGATTATTTGGTTTCACCAAAAGTGGTTGATAGTTTAAGGCATCTAAAAGTGTTTGTCCTTCAAAATCACAAACAACTTCTGCACCGGCTTTTTTAGCAATCGGAATCAATGTGTTATAGACTTGGTTTCCAAGGCTACTTGGAGCTGAACCTGCAAAAACAACAGTATCTTCACTTGAAAGACCAGCAAGAATAGCTTCCAATTCTTCAAGTTTTTCTGTTGAGATGTGTGGACCTGCACCGTTGATTTCTGTTTCTTCACCCGCTTTAACTTTGACATTAATACGTGTGTCCTCAGAAACTTCAACAAATTTTGTTGCAATGCCTTCATCTACCAAGCCATCTTTCACAAAACGCCCTGTAAATCCACCGATAAATCCTGTGGCTGTATTTTCAATATCAAGACGTTTTAAAATACGGCTAACATTAATCCCTTTACCACCAGCGAATTTATCATCGCTAGTCATACGGTTAACACTTCCAAGTGCTAAACTATCCAAGCGAACAATAAAATCGATAGATGGATTAAGAGTTACTGTGTAAATCATACTTCAATTACCCTCGTATTTTCTTTTATTTTTTTCATCAGTGCTCTGCTAGATTGATTGGTAATAATTGTAGCATTCTCAACCTTATCGACCTTGGCAAAGGATACACGACCAATCTTCGATGAATCTGTAACGATGTATGTCTTTCTGGCATTTTCAATGACAGTCTTTTTGATAACAGCTTCTTCCATGTCAGGCGTTGTTAAGAATTCTTCATCAATCCCATTAATGCCCAAAAACGCTTTATCAAAGTTTAACTGTTTAATCTGCTCATAAGCCACAGCTCCAATACTGGCATCGGTTGATTTTTTTACATGACCACCAATAATAATGGTCTTAATATTTTTATCAACCAGTTTGGCTGCATGGTGAATTGAATTGGTTACAACAGTCAAATTGTCTTGATTCAAATAACCTAGCAACAATTCATTTGTTGTACCCGCATCTACAAAAATAACATCATCATTTGAAATCAAGGACGCTGCTTTTTCCGCAACTAGCATTTTTTCTTGAATGTTTTTGATAGATTTTTGTTGATTGGTAAATTCCTCTTGGAGAGAGTGCGGAAGTTCTGCTCCACCGTGTACTCGATGAAGTTTACGCTCACTTTCAAGTTCGTCTAAATCCCTGCGAACAGTGGATTCAGAGGTATCTAGTAAGCTAACTAAATCATCTAGCCGAACATATTTATCATGGGAAAGTTTCTCCATGATTAACTGCTTTCGTTTAGATTTTAGAATCCTCGCCACCTCCTTTTGAAATCGTTTACAGATAGAATTATACTATATTCCCAGTCAATGTCAAGCACTTTCTATCAAATTCTATCATTTTTCATTCTAACCGTCAATTTCCTGAAAATATTCTTGATAGTTACAAAAAAGCTCTGTAAGACAATTTCTTACAGAGCTTTTTTCTTATTCGTTAATCAAGGATGTTGAGTGAACCACACGATTATCACGATCAGGGAAAATGTAGTTGATAGCTTGATTAATGGCAGTTGGTGCTTCACCAAAACCAGTTGCAATCAAATCAACTTTACCTTCATAGTCAGCCGCATCACCAATAGCATAAACACCTGCTTGACTTGTTTCAAACAATGGTGAAACAGCAATACTTGAACGTTTGTAATCAACGTTCCAGTTTTTAAGATTTTTATTTGAAGTTGAGAAGCCAAAACTAACAATCAAAGCATCCAATGGCAATTCAATAGTTTCATCAGATTTCACTTTTTGAACAGTCAGACTCTTAACAAATTGTCCATCACCAGAAAGTTCAAGTGGCACATAAGGTGTTAAGATGTTAACATTTGACTCTTTCAAAACTTCAACGCTGTGTTCATGAGCACGGAAAGCATCACGACGGTGTACAATTGTAACACTTTTAGCTAAACCATCTAAATGATTAGCCCAGTCTACAGCAGAATCGCCACCACCACAGATAACCACATCCTTGCCAGCAAATTGGTCAAGCTTGTGAACATTATAGAAGAGATTATTATCAGCATAAGCTTCTTCACCTTCTAAACCAAGTGTACGTGGGGCGAAAGCTCCATTACCACATGCAATCACGATTGCACGTGAAAAATGTTGTCCTTTAGTTGTTTCAATAGTGAAAATATCACCATCTTTTTCAAAAGTTTTAACTTCTTCCTTAAGGCAAATAGACGTAGTATCTTTAAAACGATCTAATTGCTTGATAAGATTTTCAGTCAAATCAGCTGCCGTGATTCCCGGGAAACCAGCAACGTCATAAATCATTTTTTCCGGATAAAGAACCGCGGGTTGACCACCGAGTTCAGATAAACTTTCAATAATTTTCACTGAAACTCCACGTAAACCAGCATAAAATGCCGCAAACAACCCAACAGGTCCACCACCAATGATGGTAATATCATAGATTTCGCGATTTTCTGACATTTATTTTTCCAACTCCTTGTATATTTCTTCAATAATTGATGATTTATAGGCAATGTAGCTGTCAATATCTTTAGGAAATAGCTTTGCTGCTTTTTCTTTAACGTTACCATAAGCTAAAACAGCTTCAGGATGACTTCGCAAATAATCACGAAAAGCCAGATGACGCTTTAACTCAGGTGAATCTTCCGGACAAACATAGAGATGATGAACTTGAAGATGCTCTTTACCTGAATAAGCAAAAGCTTCCCTGCCTTCAATCCCTAGATTTCCTTCATGAATGTAGCCAATCGCTGCTAAAGCCTTGATAACCTCAGATAAATCCGTATCACAAGCAATCACCAAGTCAATATCAATAATTGGCTTAGCAGAAAGTTCTGGAACCGAGGTGCTACCTACGTGTTCTATTCTAAGAATTAAATTTCCAAGAGCTTCTTGCAACTCTTTTGCAATCTTCTCAAAATCATCTTTCCAACTCTCTTGATAGGAAAGAACAAGAACTTCCTTCGTTCGCATAAAACCTCCATAAAAATAAAGAGACATACAGCCTGCATGTCCTCTATTATATCACATATTCTATTCTTTCGCGTCTTTCTCTTTGAGAATCTTACAGAAAATAGCCTCTTCCTCTTTAGTGAAAGCATAATTTTCTAGTAAATCTGGTCGACGTTCCAAAGTCTTACGAAGACTTTGTTCAATACGCCATTTGCGAATATTTTCATGGTGGCCACTCATCAAGACATCTGGAACTTTCATTCCACGGAAATCATAAGGGCGTGTGTATTGAGGAAATTCTAGTAAACCTGATGAGAAAGAATCATCTTGGTGACTCGCTTCTTTTCCAAGAACCTTGGGAATCAAGCGAACAGTTGCATCGACAATCGTCATCGCTGCTAATTCTCCACCGGTCAATACAAAATCACCCAACGAAATTTCATCAGTCACCAAAGTCTTAATACGTTCATCATAACCTTCATAGTGACCACAGATAAAAATCAACTCTTCTTCTTGCGCCAATTCTTCAGCGTAGCTTTGATCAAAAGTACGTCCAGCTGGATCTAACAGAATAACGCGAGGTTTTTTGGCATCAATTTTATCAATTGTGTCAAAAATTGGCTGAGCACGAAGCAACATTCCTTGGCCACCACCATAAGGTTCATCATCAACATGACGAGCTTTTTCAGCATTATCACGGAAATTATGATAATTAATGTCAAGTAGACCTTTTTCTTTAGCTTTACCAACAATAGAATATTGCAGTGGTGCAAACATTTCTGGAAAGAGGGTTAAGATATCAATCTTCATCATCAAGTCCTTCCAACACATCTACATCAACACGGTTACCTGCAACATCAACGTTTAAAACAACTGGTGGAATGTATGGCAATAGCAAATCGCGTTTGCCGTTACGTTTAACCACCCATACGTCATTGGCACCAGGTTGTAAAATTTCTTTAACTTGCCCAATCAAGACATCATTTTCATAGACATCAAGTCCAATAATTTCATGATAATAAAACTCACCATCTTCGAGATCTGACAAGTTTTCCTCAGCAACTTTCAAGGTACAGCCTTTATATTTTTCAATATCATTAATATGATACATGCCTTTAAACTTGATAATATCGAAATTCTTTTGTTTACGATGGCTAGCAATTTCAACATCAAGCAAAAGACGGTCTTTATCATCAAAAACAGATAATTTTGAACCTTTTTTAAAACGTTCTTCAGTAAAATCAGTCACTGACAATACTCGCATTTCCCCTTGAAGGCCTTGAGTATTAACAATCTTTCCAACATTATAGTATTTCATTTTAACTCCACATAACTTAGTCTTTATCATTTTACCATAAAAATGGTAAAGAAAAAACCAGCTGCCTCTCTGCAACTGGTCAAGATAGTCCGTACGGGATTCGAACCCGTGTTACCGCCGTGAAAAGGCGGTGTCTTAACCCCTTGACCAACGGACCATATTAACAAAAACCTCTGCGGTTTACTGGGGTAGCTGGATTCGAACCAACGCATGAGGGAGTCAAAGTCCCTTGCCTTACCGCTTGGCTATACCCCATAAACAACATAGACTATTCTATCGCAATTTCAATTGCTTGTCAAGAGCTTTTTAAAAACTTTTTAAATTTTTTGAAGCTCACATAGTCATTGGCTGAAGTCAGAGCTTTTAAACATTCCCTAAATCAGCACAAAAAATATTCTATCATAAACACTATAGTTTGAAAAGCCCTTTTTTCGAATTTTTTTCAAAAAATTTTTCATTTTTGATAAAAAACTAAAATCCACTTATTTTAAAAAAAGAAAAAGAGTAGCTAGTTGCTACTCTTCTCCTTTTTCGTCAATAACGAGTCTTACTTTTTTACCTTGCGTTGGTACCGAATAGACAATCGATCTTATCGCTGTAATGGTACGACCTTTTTTACCGATAACACGACCGATGTCCTGTGCATCCAAATCAAGATGATATTCTAAAAACTCAGGTGTATCTTCAATTTTAATGGTAAGATTATCTGGTTGTGAAATCAAAGGTTTCACAATAGCGATAATAAGATTTTCAATGGTATCCATAGGCTTAGTCTACTCTATTATTTTGAGAATTTTGAATCGTGGAATTTTTTCATAACGCCTTCTTTTGAAAGGATGTTACGAACTGTATCTGAAGGTTGTGCACCTTTTGACAACCAGTCAAGAACACGATCTTCTTTCAATGTTACTTGGTTTTCTTCGATAAGTGGGTTGTAAGTACCAACTGTTTCGATGAAACGACCATCACGTGGAGCACGTGAATCAGCTACGTTGATACGGTAGAAAGGTTTTTTCTTAGAACCCATACGAGTTAAACGGATTTTTACTGCCATTAGTATAAAGTCTCTTTTCTATATTTTTTGTTTAGGTTAATAGCTCTGCTACTAACTCACTTAACTTATTATATCATAAAAAGATAAGG
The DNA here is from genome assembly GCF_002393675.1 of Streptococcus sp. UBA4344. NCBI lineage: Bacteria > Bacillati > Bacillota > Bacilli > Lactobacillales > Streptococcaceae > Streptococcus > Streptococcus sp. UBA4344. Next base: position 206,262 of record NZ_DGTE01000020.1, on the reverse strand, counting down.
TGTCAAGAAAAAAACTTGACACCTTTTAAAATTTTTTTAATTACTATTTAAATCTCAATTACACCATAATGGAACTTCTGATTCGGTCGTACAAATTGCTTAAAGCCATATTTTTCAAAGACTTCATCTCTAAAGTGTGCTTTAATAATAATTTTCTTTCTTCCCACGCGCATAGCCTCTTTTAGAAATTCATTCGAAAAGCCTTTCTCATTAGCGTATTGACGTAGCCCATCTAAATTTTTAGATTCTGTGATTCTTTCCGAAAACATTGGATCACAATAAATCACATCAAAAGAATTATCTGGCATCTTTTTAAGATAGGCTAAGTTTTCAGAACACACTGTCTGAATTGAGCGCATAGCTTGATTTAAAGCATCATAGTCAGATTGATAACTTTTTAACCCTTCTGAAACAATGAAATGAATCAAAGGATTACTCTCTACTGCTGTTACATCGTGACCAGCGTATGCCATAACAATACTATCACTAGCTAAGCCCATTGTAGTATCAAGAATTTGTAAAGATTCTTTTCCCAGCAAATCAATTAAAGCATCATGCGAGCTCTTAATACGTAACATTGCAGTATCTGGATGAAATACAAGCTCACTTCCATCTTGATTAACCAAGCAAAGCTTAGTTTCATAAACCAGAAGCACTCCCTCTCTTCCCTTTAAAAGTTTTGTTACAGATTGTTTTTGTCGCCTAATGACTGGTAAAGAAAGCTTTTCACCAATAGCTTGGGCTTTTTTTAACAAGTCGTTATTTTCTCTTAAACTCGTTGTAATTGCAATTGTCATACTCATATTATAGCACCTAACACAGTTTCACAAAAACACTTACTGCTAAATACTACTATTTTCTGCTATTTCACAATTTATCATCAACAACTAACTACCACTTATTTATACTTATTTATTTAATTTTTGGTTAGTTTTTGGTTATTCATATTACCACAGTTTCAAACTTTTCAAAGCTATTTTGCTTCATTTTTTCTGTCACATGAGTATAAATTTGAATTGTTGTCTTTTCATCACTATGTCCAACACGTTCCATAATTTCTCGAATATGAAAACCTAATTCCGCCAACAAGCTAACATGAGAATGCCTAAAAACATGACTAGTTAGTTTAAAATTATCTGACTTACCAATTTCTTGATTATCAAAGTAGCGTTGAATATATAAATTAAATGTATCCAAAAGGAAAAAATCTCCTTGACCATCTGTAAAAACCAAATTTTTGTCGCTTTCTATAAAAGTTAATCGTTTTAACTCACACAATAACTCTACTACCCTACTATTAAAATACACTTTTCGATATGAATGAATTGTCTTAGGTGTTGTAATCTTATAATCTGATTTCTTATTTCCCTTCTGAACGGTGTGTTTTACTGTCAATAGTCTATCCTCAATATTAATATCAGACCACATTAACGACTGAGCTTCACCTATACGCAACCCTGTTAAATACAAGAATTCAAACGATATATTAAATATTGGATTTGTTCCATATTCATCAAGAACATCTAAATAAAGTCGAATCTGATGTCTTGATAAATAATGTTCTCTCTTTAACTCTACTTCTTCCTGTGTGACTTTATGCTTTGGTAAAACAACTCTATCCATTGAATTATCTTCAAGATAACCAACAGTTTTAGCATATCTAAAAAAGGAAAATAAGTAAACCCTAACTAAATTCCGATAGCCATATGACCAATCTTTAGCTAATAAATATGTTTGCAATGCAGATGATTTAACTTTTGTTGTTTTTTTATTGCCAAAAACTTTTATAAAAACGTTCATTATCTGCGTTTGAGTTCTTAGTGTACTAGGCTTTATATCACGAATGACTAACCATTGCGCAAACACTTCTTCTACAGTTTCAGCTTGTAATAAATGAACACTATTTTTCTCATTAATTTTATCTTCTAAAATCCGTTTTGCTTCTGCCTGCACAGTCCTTGTCTTTGACTTTAAAGTAACAGAAACTTGTAACCACCGCTCCTCTTTTATATTCCAATTTTTTTGATAATAGCGATATTTACCATTATCCAATTCTTTATAAAACATATGGCCTCCTATCTTAACAATAGCAAGCATATCTTTAATCAATGCTTACATTATATCATTTAACTCTTCGTTCTTCACACCAACGTAAATATAGGTAAAAACCTCTAACATTAATCATTGTCATCCGAGTTGATGGACGTAATATCACATGTTTAAACTGTTCATTATCAGCAATATTTAAAATATACTTGTTCAATGTTCCAACCTTAAAATAAGGAAAGTACTTTTAATTAACTCCTGCTTATTCACCATAGCATCAGGAAAGTTATTAATATTTTTTTCCATATTTTTTACCTCGTTTCTAAACAAAAAAACAAGTACTAATAGTTATACTTGTTTTAAACACTATAATTTGTCATATAGACAATAAAAACCATTACAACAGATCTAGCCAGTTAACTCAAAAAAATTAACATAAAAAAATGCGCTATTTTCATAGCGCAAAGCAATTAATGGAAGAATAAAAATTAAAAAGAGATTATTATGTCACTTCTAATAATTTTTACTCCACAACTAAAGATGGTTAGTGTGTATTTTGATACAAATCAAAACACAAAAAAAGATTTTTGCCACCTCCAAAGTTATTGTTTTGATATTTAATTAAAAGAATCATTCTTAAAAAATATTGGGGAAGAATAACTTTGGATTAATTAAAGTTTACCACAAATATCTTTCTTAAACACACCTTAAATCAATTTAAATATTGTCACATAGACAACATAATTCATTGCAACATAAATAATAAAAGTCATGATTTTTAATCATGGCTCAATTTTTAGTTATCTTTTACTTTTGATAACAACTCTTTCAGTTTATCTTTAAAACCAACACCTACACCAAAAATAAGAATCAGAATTCCTACAAAAGCTGAAATACTTTCTTTTTGACCTGTTTCAAGGAGAGTAACCATTTCACCATCACTTGTTGTTACCGAAAATGTACCATCTTCATTTTCAACAGCACCCAACTCAGTTAAAGCCACTTTTGAACCATCTGACAACATCGCAACACCAGATTGAATATCAAGCAATTGTTGACCGCTTGCAAGAGTCACAGGATTATCTGTAGTAACATCACGAATAACTTGTCCTGTTACTTGACTTGTTGTTCCGACCTGACTTGCACCAGCCTCTTTTGCTGTTTGAGCTGAGATATTTGGATTATCTGTTGCTTGTGTTTTATCTGGTGTTAGTGTTGATTGCCCACCATCTGTTGTTGGTACAGTTACTGTACCATCTTCATTTTGCTTAATTTCAGTTGTTTTATCACCTTCTTGAACAACATCTGTTTTATTATCTTCAGATGAACCTGATTGTGTTTCTGTATTTGTTGTTTCACCAACTTTATCCTCACCTACTGTTGGTACAGTTTGCTCATTTGAACTGTCACTTGGTGTAGTAGGAACATCAATAACAGTTGATGAACCATCATCAATCGTACCACTTACATCATCACCTGCTGTCACTTCTGTTTAACTTCCTGTTGATGAACCAGATCCAGACATTGATGGTGTCACCACAACTTCTATTGAATCATCTAATGTTCCACTAACATCATCTGTATCCGCAAACGCTACATTAGACATTGTCAATGCCAAACCACATACTGTTAACGCTGATAAAATTTTTGCTTTTTTCATTTTTATCTCTCCTAACATTTAATATTGAATACCTGTTGGAATACCATGCAGACTTGCTAATTCCAACTGTTGAGTTCCTGTTACATAATTTCCAGCAATCGAAAGATTATCTGACCCCTCTTTAATTAATTCAACTGTAAATTGATAAACATTTTCGTTATCACTTTCATAAACTTTAACCGTTGATAAATCTAATTGATAACCAGCTTCAAGCATTGTTACCATTGTTTGTCCCATTGACAGATTTGTTATCGATAATTTATATTGATAACTCATTTGCACGTCAGAATGTTGATTAACTGAATTTAAATAATCAAAAGCAACTACCAATGACTCTTTAACTTGTTGACTTTCTCCATCAGACAGTGGCTTATCTGCTCTTTCAAGAGTATTTGTCGCTTCTTCATTAGCTGACAGATAACTTTCTTCACTAACAGAAGACTGCTTATAATGCTTCAACTGACTAATAACCCTTTTTTCAGCCTGTTGTTTTTGACGTGAACAAGACTTAAAAACCGTAAAAGCAATTCCAGCTAAAAATATCAATAAAACAATAATGACTTTTTTCTTCATTTTTTAAACTCCTATATGAATAGCTTAGAGACTTTAGTTTGACTATTTTTATCCTACTGATGAAGCACTACTTACAATTTTATAGCCTGATTTTGACAAATCATAAAACATCCAACCATTAGCATATTGACTTTTAGGAACATAGTGATAATTCCACGTATACTGTCCAAAACCACCGTTTTCACCTGATAAATTAGCATAATTTTGTTCAACAACCAAAATATCTCCATTTTCAGACACATGACTAACTACGCCCGTATATCCAACATCATTTCCCGCAGAAGCTGGTGTTTGACTAAAAACTGCACCTGCTGTTGGTGACGTTGTTGGTTTATCTAAAAATTTATTAGCCCAATTTTTAGCAATATCTTGCCAATTTCCTAAAGTCATAGTAGCATGAGAACCATTCTTCTCCCACAAAGCATACATGAGACTTGTGGACAAATCTGTACATTGTCCACCTGAATAAGCAATAGCATTCCAGCCAGAACTACTTCGATATTTTAATCCTACACTTTCAGGATTAAGCGCATAAGGTTTTAAATCAGCTGGTAAATCATCTTTCTTCCAAGCATTATGAGCACTATAAGAAACACTACCACCATCTTTAGACCAAGAACCAGTTCCACCACCAGATGATGAGCAACCTTCAAAGCTAACCGTTGATACCTTAAAGTTTGAATCCGAATTGGTTTTATCAGGTTTGACACCAAAAGCTTGACTAAATTTTATTTCATCGTAATGAAACTCGACAGAAAAAGGCTTAATATTTATTAAGCCTTTTTTCTGTATATTGTGGTTGATGTAAACTAGTATATAGTTCCCAAAATTAAAATATAACAGAACCGAAGAATACTAAAAATAAAATGACTAGAATTTTATCTAGTCATTTTATTTATATTTGCCTACTGCTTTATAACCGTTTTTCTTTAAGGCTTCTTTACAAGCCTTTGAATCCTTTTTGTAATATGAAACCTCTGCTGAACTACCATACATAGAATCTTCAGTTAATGTTAAAACACCATCTTCACATGTATAAGGTACCACATAATTTCTACCATTTGCATTAACTACTAATTGTTGCTTATCCTTGTATATCTCAGCAATGGCATAATCAGTTCCATCAACGTCAATTGAGCCACTATTATCATTTGTTATTGTGACCCTTAATTCATTAAAATATTCATTAATCAAGTAATACTCACCACTCATATCATTTTTTGATGAACAGGCAACTAATAGAAATGCTGAAAAAAATAATAGCAATAAACCTAAAACTTTCTTTTTCATAATCTTCACCTCGTATCTTTAAATACACCATTACTATAACACAAATTCAACTGATAAAACCCTTTAAAAATCAAAAATATATTGACAATCAGTAAATAACAAAAATACACCTCAAAACTGAAGTGTATTAATTCTATAACTAAGGTAACTATAAATCTTATCAATTTTTCAGTAGGTACTAAATACTTTATTCTTCTGTATCAAGTAAAGTTTTAGCAACAAGTGCTGCTAAAACACCACCTACGATTGGTGCTAAAATAAAAATCCAAACTTGACTCAAAGCTTCACCACCAACCAAAAGTGCTGGTGCTAAACTACGTGCTGGATTAGCAGACATTCCTGTTACTGGAATACCAACAAAATGAATCAATGTCAATGTTAAACCAATAACTAATCCTGCTAAATTCGAATTTCCTTTTTTATCAGAAGTCACTGTCAAAATAACCAAAATAAAAATAAATGTTAAAATTACTTCAACTAGGAATCCTGTAAAAAGACTGTATCCATCAGCAACTACATTTTGTCCTAGTGCTGAATTATTACCAGTAATAGTCAACAATGCTAAGCTACCAAATAGCGCTCCGACAACTTGTCCTAAAATATAAATACCAAGATTTTTACCATCAATGCGCTTATTCAAATACATTGCAATAGAAACTGCAGGATTCAAATGAGCACCAGAAACTGTACCTATACTGTAAGCTGAAGCTACGATTGTTAAACCAAACGCCAAAGCGATAGCTGAAAATCCAACAACACTATCTGCTCCACCACCTAAGACAGCTGCTCCTGTCCCCAGAAAAACAAGTACAAACGTACCAATCAATTCTGCAAAGAATTTCTTCATAATCTTTACCTCTTATCTATAAAATTATAATTAACTATAACATAAATTCATTCAATAAAACCGCCTACTTTTCAACAATATCTTGACAATGCGTAAACCTCAGACTAAATCTAAACAACTTATAAACTTCAACCCTAAAAACATTGGTTAAATCCAATAAAAAATTTTTTTAATACTTAATTTAGACATACAATAAAATGCACTAGTAAAACTAATGCACTTTATTCTATACCTAATTGATTAAAAATATGTTGCTTGGTTAATTTTGTGTTAGTTTGCTTACTACAACAATAAAAAGTAGCTCAAAACTCTTTTAAATTAAACTTTTGTATTTTCACACCACAATACTCATATTATAGCAAAATCACAAGAAACTTCGGATAAAACGACCACCGTAAATCCAGAAATAGCTAAAAGCAACAATCGAAATTGGTTTACAAATCAAAATAATATAAAGAAATCGTTTGAAAGACATCTTCGATAAACCAGTAATCATAACTAAAATATCAGCTGGTGAAATCGGAGAGGCCATATTCAACGCAAAAACTGTTTCGTATGTTGACGAGGCCAGCTTTTGCTCATATTTTGAATAAGTATCTTCATCAATAAAGAGCATGATGAATGGTTTTCCGTAGCGACGTGTTAATAAGAATAGAATAATACTCCCAATGACTATTCCAACATAATTTAAAATGAATCCTAAAATGGGACCAAATGCCATGAACCCTACAACAGTGGTCACTCCCCCAGGAATAATCGGAATAACAACTTGAATAATTTGTAGAAGAAGAAAAGCGAAACTTCCAATGATTAAATGACCTTTTAGAGCTCTTGTCAGAGCGTCCGGATCATTTAAAATATCCAAATTTTTAAACAGATAGACTAGAAATAGAACCGTTAAAACAATTGAAAAAATTCCTAAAAATTTAATCAGTTTTTTTAAAGTACCATACATCGTATCACCCTTTATTGTTATTTATCACTTTAACTCCATTATACAAGTGTCACTCCCATTAAACAAGAATTCTTATAACTTTCTCACTACTCATAACGAAGCGCTTCAATTGGATCCAATTTACTTGCTTTATTAGCTGGTAAAAGACCAAAGACAATACCAATCAAGGCTGAGAAAATCAGACTTCCTAAAGCGATATTTAATGAAATTGATGGTTTCATGTTTGGAATGCTGCTACCCAATAATCCTGTTAAACCTACTGCCAGAGCAAGCCCAATCAAGCCACCCAAAATTGTTAGAACCATTGATTCAATCAAGAATTGTGTTAAAATCTTTTGACGTGTCGCTCCAAGAGCTTTTCGTAAACCAATTTCTCGAGTACGCTCTGTAACAGATACCAACATGATATTCATCACACCAATACCACCAACAAGAAGTGAAATACCCGCAATAGCTCCAATAACTGTTGTCATCATGCTGTAGGCAGATTTGATTTGAGAAACCACTTTTGACATGTCATAGATTGTAAAGCGACCAGTTTTCACAGCAGATAGACGTGTTATCATGCTGGCAGCCTCTTTCCCAACTTTAGTTGATTTTTTCACATTGCTTACATGAACAAATGCTGCTTGCACCTCATCTACATTAAATTCAGCTGCCAATTGAGTATTAGTCATCACGGCATTACCACCAGATTGCATGCCATACTGTTCAGAACCAGCATTTGGATCTTTATACACTCCGACTACCAAATATGTTTTTGAGCCAATAGAAACGTGCTGATTTAGAGCATTTTCATTGCTACCAAATAATTTAACAGCAAGTTTTGTATCTAACATGACAATTCGAGAAAAGCTTGAATAGTCATTCGTTTCAAAACTTCGCCCAGCAAGAACTTTGTACTTTTTAACACTGAAATAAGTTCTGTTAACCCCTGTTATATTAACATTTTTTGACTTTTTCTGATTTCCTTCAACTGTTGAAGTTGTTGAATTTGTTAAATAGTAATTCTTAACTCCAGGAAGATCACTTTTAATTTTTTGAAGCCATTCTTCCTTAATTGCAGGTCCTTTATCAGCCGTTGTTGGGTCTTCATCATCAAAAATATCAACATCATCAGATTTCTTAGTTGTATAGTAAATTTGAACGTCTTTACTATCTGATGCAAACATATTAGTGATTTGGTTAGTCATCCCTTGACCTAATGCCATAATAACGACAACTGATGCCACACCAATAATAATTCCTAAGGTTGTCAAGAAAGAACGCATTTTGTGCCCCATGATTGATCCAAGGGCGAATTTCCAGTTTTCCATCATATTCCTTCCTTAGTCAATTCTGACACTTGCTGTTGTATCACGTGTGATTTCACCGTCACGAATGACAATTTTTCGTGTAGCGAAATCAGCAATTTCAGGCTCGTGAGTAACCATAACGATTGTTTTACCTTCACGGTTAAGTTCAGTCAATAACTGCATGATTTGATCACTTGTTTTTGTGTCAAGGGCACCGGTTGGTTCATCCGCAAGAATAATAGACGGATCATTCACCAAAGCACGCGCTATTGCAACACGCTGTTTTTGTCCACCTGATAGCTCTGATGGCAAGTGCTTCATTCGTTCACTTAACTCAACTTTTTCTAAGAATTGCTTTGCTAATTGACGACGTTTTGAGGAGCTTACTCCGGCATAAACTAGAGGAAGTTCAACATTTTGCAAAGCTGTCATTTTTGAAAGGAGGAAAAATTGTTGGAAAACAAAGCCGATTTCTTCATTTCTGACTTTAGCTAATTCTTTTTCTTTTAAGTCTTCAACTTGTGTTCCATTTAAACTATAATCGCCCGAAGTTGGTCTATCAAGCAGGCCAATGATATTCATAAGAGTTGATTTACCTGAACCAGAAGGTCCCATAATTGCTACGAATTCTCCCTCATAAACAGTTAAATCAATTCCCTTTAAAATGTTCAATTCCTGATCACCATTACGGTAGGATTTTATAATATTATTTAATTGGATTAACGGTCTTTTTTCATCTCTCACTACTCACTCACCTCTTAATCTTTTTTTGCAGCGGCATCATCAGTAGTGACGTTATCTAACTTTTCACCATCCTTCAATGTTTTGGCAGGATTTGAAATAACAGTTTGTCCGACTTCCAACCCACTCAAAATTTCTTGTTGCGAAGCATCAGCATTACCAACAGCTACTTCAACTTTGCTAACTTTCTTAGATTTCTTGTCGTAAGTCCAGACAAATTTCTTATCACCTTCCGAAACAACTGCGTTGACTGGAACTAATTTATTTTTATTTTCGTTAACAACTTCCACAGAAACCGTAAATCCTTGCTGTAGATTTGAAGTGTCCCCTGTCAAATCAATCTTGTAATCATAAGAAGCGGCGTTATTTGATGAGCTACTTGAATCAGATGCAGCGGCATCAGCTGTTTGATTTGGATAGTTTGAAATGTATGAAATCGTACCAGTCCATTCTTTATCAGGATAAACTTTTGATTTAATTTTGACGTTTTGACCAGTTTTAATATTTGCCAAGTCATATTCTGTCAAAGTTCCTTTGATTTGAAGTTGACCTTCTGTAGCAACGTGAACAAGTGTTTGACTATTTTTAGATGATGGATCAATATCGTTGTTAACTTCAACAACAGTACCAGAAACATCACTTGTAATAATCGTTTCATTTAATGCTTGTTGTGCCTTATTAACTTCCCCTTGAGCATCAGCGTAAGAATCATTCAAATCTTGTAGCTGTTGGTTATAACTAGCATTTTGCTCTGGACTTGGTTGCGTCGTAACAGTTTTTTCTTCCCCAGTTTCTTCATCAGTAGTTGTTGAGGTAGCTGGCAAATTACCATATTTCTTCAGATAATCAATTTGACGGCCAACCTTATTAAGATTACGAACAGCTGAGTCATATGCTGTTTGAGCAGCCGTCGTATCGTATTGTACTAACTGCTGACCAGCTGTAATTTGATCACCTACAGCAACTGTTGGTTTTGCTGAAGTCCCCTTGCTGCTATCAAAGTATACATACTGTTCTTGAAATGCTGTTACTTTTCCTGTCAACAAAGTAGATGATGAAATAGTACCTTCTGTTACATTAACCGCATCATAAGATACATCAGCTTTTGAAGCAGATGATTTTGAATTTTGTAATAGCGTTAATCCACCACCAGCAATAACAAAAAACGCAGCAGCAGCGCCAATCATAATCTTAGTCTTTTTTGACATGCTTGATTTACTTCTTCTAGACATAATTATCCTCATTTTCTTTTTGTATAGTTGTATCACTCAGATAGAACAATTATACATTTTTGATTTTTTACTGTCAAGAACAAACCTAAGTTTATCTTTATCACCCATTATAGAAGGTTTTTCAGGTTTTAACCTTACAAGTTTGTAAGCAAAAAAGTCTGAAGCATTTTTGCTTCAGACCTTCTGCTGTATATTAAGAATTAAACTAGATGGCTTGTGTTGTAAATCCACGACTTTCAAGTACGCGAATCATCGCATCAACAGTATCAAGTGCCGTAAAGAGTGGAACGCCATGCTCAATAGCAGAGCTACGAATAATCGCTCCATCTTCATCAAGTGTACGTTTTGTACCGACAGTATTTACAATAGCTTGTACTTTTCCTGTACGAACAAGTGCTGGAATATCATTATCGTCATCAACACCAAGTTTATCGACAATAGTAGAATCCAAACCATGTTTTGCAAAGTAAGCTGCTGTACCATGAGTCGCAAAGATACTATAACCAATATTTGCAAAGCGTTTAGCTAAACCGAGTGCTTCTTCTTTAGTATCATCAGATACTGTGAAGACAACATTACCAAATGATGGCAAATGGAAGTATGAGGCTTCAAAGGCTTTGTAAAGAGCTTTTTCAAGCGTTAAATCAGATCCCATAACTTCACCAGTTGATTTCATTTCAGGTCCAAGTAAGCTATCAACCTTAGCAAGTTTTGTGAATGAGAAGACCGGAGCTTTTACATGCACATGATCTGATTCTGGGTATAGACCGTCTTGATAACCAAGGTCAGCAAGACTTTGACCAAGAATCAATTTTGTAGCAACTTGTGCCATTGGAATATTAGTTACTTTGGATAAGAATGGAACAGTACGACTTGCACGAGGGTTAACTTCGATAACATAAACTGTTTCATCTTTGATAACAAACTGAATATTCATCATACCATAGCAGTTCAAACCAATCGCCAAACGTTTTGTGTAATCTGCAATTGTTTCTTGTACTTTCTTAGAAAGTGTTTGTGGTGGGTAAACCGCCATTGAGTCACCTGAGTGAACACCTGCACGTTCAATGTGTTCCATGATACCTGGGATAAGCACATCTTTACCATCAGAAATAGCATCAACTTCACATTCTCGACCAACGATGTATGAGTCAACAAGAACTGGATGATCTGGGCTAGCTTTTACAGCAGTACGCATGTAAGAACGAAGATCTTCTTCATTTTCTACGATTTCCATCGCACGTCCACCTAATACGTATGATGGACGAACAAGAACTGGGAAGCCAATCTTACGCGCAGCTTCAACCGCTTCTTCTTCATTTGTTGCAGTTTGTCCTGGTGGTTGAGGAATATCCAATTCTTTCAAGGCTTGTTCAAAGAGGTCACGGTCTTCGGCACGATCAAGATCAGCAACCTGTGTACCAAGAATTTTGACACCAGCCTTAGAAAGTGGCTCTGCTAAATTAATAGCTGTTTGACCACCAAATTGTACGATAACACCTTTTGGCTGCTCAAGCTCGATAACATTCATAACATCTTCAAATGTTAATGGCTCGAAGTAAAGTTTATCAGAAATTGAGAAGTCAGTTGATACTGTTTCAGGATTTGAGTTCATGATAATAGCTTCATATCCTGCAGCTTGGATAGCTTTAACAGAGTGAACAGTCGCATAGTCAAACTCAACCCCTTGGCCAATACGGATTGGTCCTGAACCAAGTACAATAATTGATTCTTTATCTGACTTGATTGATTCATTTTCCCATTCATATGTTGAATAGAAATATGGTGTAGCTGATTCAAATTCAGCCGCACAAGTATCAACCATTTTATAAACTGGAATAATCTTGTTTTCTGTACGAATAGCTCGTACTTCAGCAGCAGTCATGTTCCATAGTTCAGCAATCTTAAGGTCAGCAAAACCATTACGTTTAGCTTCTTTAAGAACTTCAACATCTCCAATATGACTTGCTAACTCTTGCTCAAGTTCAAAAATGTGAAGTAATTTATCAAGGAAGAAGAGATCAATTTTTGTCAATTTAGACAACTCTTCAATCGTATATCCGCGACGGATAGCTTCAGACAGATAGAATAAGCGATCGTCTTGCGCACGTACAATCTTGTTCACCAATTCATCATCTGTAACTTTAGCCAAATCTGGCATTTCGTTATGATGAACACCAATTTCAAGTGATCGACAAGCCTTCAAGAGTGATTCTTCAATGTTACGACCGATTGCCATAACTTCACCTGTCGCTTTCATTTGAGTTCCCAAGCGACGTTCACCATTTTCAAATTTATCAAATGGGAAGCGAGGGATTTTAGCAACCACGTAGTCAAGAGCTGGTTCAAACATAGCATATGTTGTTCCAGTTACTGGGTTGACCATTTCATCAAGTGTCAAACCAACGGCAATTTTAGCAGCCAATTTAGCGATTGGGTAACCTGTTGCTTTTGAGGCAAGAGCTGATGAACGTGATACACGTGGGTTAACTTCGATAACGTAGTATTTGAAACTATTTGGATCAAGTGCTAGCTGAACGTTACAGCCACCTTCAATTTTAAGGGCACGAATGATACTTAGACTAGCGTCACGCAACATTTGGTTTTCAATATCTGAAAGAGTTTGTGTTGGCGCAAAAACGATTGAGTCACCAGTGTGAATACCAACTGGGTCAAAGTTTTCCATGTTACAAACAACAAGTGCGTTATCTGCAGCATCACGCATCACTTCATATTCAATTTCTTTAAAACCAGCAATTGAGCGTTCAATCAAACATTGTGTTACGGGTGATAATTTCAAACCATTTTCAGCGATTTCGCGAAGTTCTTCTTCATTATCACACATACCGCCACCAGTACCTCCAAGGGTGAAGGCGGGACGAACGATAACTGGATAACCAATTGATTCTGCAAATGCAACAGCTTCATCAACAGTATTGACAATTTCAGATTCTGGAATTGGTTGATTGAGTTCTTCCATCAACTGTTTGAAGAGATCACGATCTTCTGCGCGGTCAATAGCTGATAATTTTGTTCCTAACAACTCAACACCGAGTTCATCAAGGATACCAGATTTTGACAATTCCATTGCCATGTTAAGACCAGTTTGTCCTCCCAATGTTGGAAGAAGGGCATCTGGACGTTCTTTGCGAAGAATACGAGTAACAAACTCAGTTGTCAAAGGTTCAATGTAAACCTTATCTGCAATCTCTTTATCAGTCATGATTGTTGCAGGGTTTGAGTTAACAAGAACAACGCTATACCCTTCTTCTTTGAGGGCTAAACAAGCCTGTGTTCCGGCATAGTCAAATTCTGCTGCCTGACCGATAATAATCGGACCAGAACCAATCACCATAATTTTTTTAATATCTGTACGTTTTGGCATTATTTTCTCCTATTTGTCAACTCTCTGATTGACTTTAAATATGTTAATGACCTTGCTGTCAGTCATTTTGCAATTTACCGACAAGATTTTGATGTCGAATGACTTTTTTAACGATTAGCTTTTTCAGCTTGGAAAGCATCAATCAATTCGATGAAGTCATCGAAAAGATAGCTTGCATCATGTGGTCCAGGCGCAGCGTCTGGGTGAAATTGAACTGAGAAAGCTGGGAAATCACGGTGACGAACACCTTCAACAGATTTATCATTAATTTCTTCATGAGTTACCATAAGGCAATCAGGAAGTGTGTCGCGATCAACTGCATAACCGTGGTTTTGACTTGTAAAATCAATACGTCCAGTTGCAATTTCTCGAACAGCATGGTTAAATCCACGGTGACCAAATTTCATCTTGTATGTCTTAGCTCCATTAGCTAAGCTGAACAATTGATGTCCCATACAAATACCAAAGATTGGAATTTTACCTTGAACACCACGAATCATATCAAGCACACCAGGAACATCTTCTGGGTTACCAGGACCATTTGATAGCATCACTCCATCAGGATTAAGATGAAGAATTTCTTCAGCTGAAATATTGTAAGGGACAACTGTCACATTACATTTACGTTTTGAAAATTCTCGTAGAATGGAATGTTTAAGTCCAAAGTCCACCAAAACAATATTTTTACCAACACCTGGTGCTGGGTAAGCTGTTTTTGTTGAAACTTGTTCAATATTATTTGTTGGCAACACTGTAGCTCGCAATTGATCTTGTAAATGCTCAATTGTATCTCCAGCATTTGCTAGAGTTGCTTTCATTGTACCGTGTTGACGAATAATTTTTGTAAGGGCACGGGTATCAATTCCTGAAATACCTGGGATGTTTTTTGCTTTCAAAAACTCATCTAAGGTCATTTGGTTACGCCAGTTATTTGCTCGACGAGCATTTTCAGAAACTACGACACCTTTACAAGTTGGTGTAATTGATTCGTAGTCATCTCGATTAATACCATAATTACCAACTAGTGGGTAAGTAAACGTCAAGATTTGACCATTGTAAGATTGGTCAGTGATTGATTCTTGGTAACCAGTCATACCTGTGTTGAACACAATCTCACCAGTCACATCGAGGTCAGCTCCAAATGCCTTCCCTTCAAAAATTGTTCCATCTTCTAAAATTAAAAGTCTTTTTGCCATTTTTATTCCTCTCGTTTGCTCTCACGGGAGCACTTTAACGTTTATTAGCAGACACTTCAAAATAATAAATTATCAAGCCTTACCATTAAGTACGGCTTCTAGAATTGCCATTCGTACAAAAACACCGTTTTGCATTTGTGTAGCAATTCTTGATTTTGGCGCTTCTACCAAGCGATCAGCAATTTCAACATCTCGATTAACAGGTGCTGGGTGCATGATGATGGCAGAAGACTTCATTTTATCATATCGATCATATGTTAGACCGTATGCTCTGTGATAAGTTTCTTTTGAAAAACCACGTTCACTATCATGGCGTTCATGTTGAACACGCAACATCATCATGACATCAACTTTGTCAACAATTTCATCGATTGCAACGTATTTTCCATAAACATCAAATTCACTTGAATACCATTGCTCTGGACCTGCAAAATACAACTCTGCCCCTAAACGTTTTAGGATTTGCATGTTTGATTTTGCAACACGTGAATGCGTAATATCACCAACGATAGCCACTTTTAGATTTTCAAAACTACCAAACTCTTCATAAATTGTCATCAAATCAAGTAAACACTGACTTGGGTGCTGACCAGAACCATCACCACCATTGACGATTGCTGTTTGAATTGTTCGACTATCAATCAATTCCTTGTAGTAATCTTCCATTGAATGTCGAATCACACAAATATCAATGCCAAGTGAACTCATTGTGAGAATCGTATCATACAAAGTTTCACCTTTGTTAACTGAACTTGTTTTAGCATCAAATTCGATAACATCCAAACCAAGTTTTCTTTCAGCCACTTCGAATGATTTATGTGTACGCGTTGATGGTTCAAAGAAAAGATTTGCCGCAAAATATTGTCTGTCCAAACTAAAGTCGACTTCATCATTCTTAAACGCAATACCACGTTTAATTAAGCCAAGCACTTCTTCATTTGATAATGTTTCCATTGTTACCAAATGCTTTAGTGAAACAACACCATCTGTAATTGCCATTTTTTAGTCCTTTTCTGGAAGAATTTGATACAAGATAATACCTAGAAGTGTTGAGAAAGCAACACCTGTAATTTGTAAACCAGCAACTTGCAATGTCAAACCACCGATACCAGATACTAGGATAACACTTGCAATCAAAAGATTTTTCTTATTATCAAAATCAATTTTGTTTTCAACTAAAATTTTAAGACCACTTGATGCAATAACACCAAAGAGGGCAATTGAAATACCACCAATTACTGGTGTTGGAATAGATGAAAGAAGAGCTGATATTTTTCCAATAAAGCTCATCACTACAGCAATAACAGCTGCTCCAGCAATAACATATACTGAGTAGATTTTATTAAGTGCCATAACACCAATGTTTTCACCATATGATGTTACCGGTGGAGCACCGAAGAAACCAGCGATAATTTGTGCCAAACCATCACCTGTAAGCGTACGGTCAAGACCTGGATCTTTAAAGAAGTCACGTCCTGTCAAACTGTTAAGAACCATTACGTGACCAAAGTGTTCAGTCATTGTTACAAAAGCGATTGGAGCCATTGTCAAAATTGCACTTGGATAAAGTTTGAAGTGATAATCCACAAAAAGAATATCAAAACTTGGAACTTGGAACCAAGCTGATTTTGCCACACCTGACAAATCAACAATGCTTTGACCTGTCACAGCACCAACTACAAAGGCAAAAATGTAACCAACAATCAAACCAAGTAAAATTGGAATAACACCGATAATCTTTTTACCGTACATGTTAAAGAGAATAACCGCAAGAAGAGTTACCATCCCAACTAAAAGGTAAGTAAAATTGTAGTCGCCGTTTTTAAGCATCACATCATTAACAGCCGTTGTTGCAAGGCTAAGTCCGATAACGATGATGATTGGACCAACCACAATTGGTGGAAGTACTTTATCAATCCATGCATTTCCGGCAAATTTTACAATCAAGGCAACGATTAAGTAAACCAAACCACCCGCGATAGCCCCCTGTGCTACCGCAGCAATTCCATCTGTTTTCATTAACATTTGCATTGTCGCAATGTAAGCAAAACTTGAACCCATGTAAGCTGGAATTTTATATTTGGTTACTGTCAAATGCGCTAAAGTACCTAAACCACTTGAAAATAGGGCAATTGCAGGATCAATTCCAACCAAGATTGGAACCAAAACTGTTGAACCGAACATTGCAAACAAATGTTGGAATGATAGTCCAAACAGCATTCCTGGTTTTGGCATATCATGCACATCATATCTTACGTTTTCCACTTTTTATCATCCTCCTCAATTCTAATACTGCTTAGCTTGGATCTACAATGCTAACGCGATCTTTACCATCTACTTCGATCACTTCAACAATGATTTCCTCGATAGCACTTGTTGGGATGTTTTTACCAACATAATCAGCACGAATTGGGAGTTCACGGTGTCCACGGTCAACAAGAACAGCAAGGCTAACACGAGCTGGACGACCAAGACTTACTAAGTTATCAATAGCCGCACGAATTGTACGTCCTGTATAAAGAACATCATCAACCAAAATGACATCTTTACCAGTAATATCTACTGGCATATCTGTTGTATCTTCTTCAACTTTCATATCATCACGGAAAGGTTTTGTATCAAGTTCCCCAAGAGGAATATCAATGCCTTCCAATTGTTTCAAGCGATCTTGAATACGGCGAGCAATGAAGACACCGCGTGTCTTAATTCCTGCTAGGACAATATTGTCAAGATTTTTATTTCGTTCAATAATCTCATAAGTGATACGTGTAATCGCACGTTTCATTGTTACGTCATCAACAATTTCTTTTGTTTTCATAAACAAACCTCTCTTAATATACAAAAAATCTCCTCGTTACCAAGGAGATTCCACAAAATATAGGTACAACTATGCTAGTTGCACGCTTCTTTTACCGTTCTCTCCTTGCCTGCCTCACGGGACAGTATTAAAGGATAATATTTACTCTTATATAATACCAAATCGTTCATCATTTGACAAGGAAATTATGATTTTCGACAAAAAATATCTACCACTTTTTTGCAAAACGAATAAAAAAGTAGAACTCCTAAAAAGTTTTGTTCTACTTCTTTGCGATTATTAATTATGCTTTTCCGATTCTTAGCTTTTCAAGTGTTTCTTTAAAAATTTCTGGAACTTCAGCTGTAAAGGTCATTGTTTCACCAGTTTTAGGGTGTGTAAAACCTAGTGTTTGAGCATGCAAGAATTGACCATTCCCTTTTAAAGTTTTACGTGGTCCGTATAATGGATCTCCAGCTACAGGATGGCCAATGTAAGCCATGTGTACACGGATTTGGTGAGTACGTCCTGTTTCCAAAGTCAATTCAACTAAAGTATAACTTCCAAAACGTTCCAATACTTTGAAATGCGTTACTGCAGGTTTCCCTTTAGCCGTAACAGCTTGTTTTTTACGATCTTTATCAGAACGACCAATTGGCGCTTCAATGACACCACGATCATTCGGGATGTTACCATGAACAATTGCTACATATTTACGAAGTGATTTTTTTTCCTTCAATTCCGCAGCAAGTGCATTGTGAGCGGCATCATTCTTAGCAATCATCAAAAGACCTGAAGTATCTTTATCAATACGGTGAACGATACCTGGTCGAATCACACCATTAATTGAAGATAAATCCTTGATATGATACATCAAAGCATTAACTAAAGTTCCTGAAGTGTGCCCAATAGATGGGTGAACCACCATACCTTGTGGCTTGTTAACTACTGCAACATCTTCATCCTCATAGACAATATCTAATGGAATATCTTCAGCAGTATACTCTAGAACTTCTTCTTTTGGCACTTCATAAGTGATAACATCACCAACTTTAACAGCGTATTTTGCCTTAACAGCTTTGCCATTTACCAAAACAGTACCTTTTTTAATTTCATCATTTGCTTGGCTACGTGACAATTCTGTCAAATCAGCTAACGCTTTATCCAAACGCGCGCCAGCTTCTTTAATGATTAATTCCATTTTCCTCCTCTTTCCATAGGGCAATAAACAAAATCACTACCCCAACTGTTAAATACGAATCTGCTACATTAAAAATAGCAAAATTCATAAAATCCAAATGAACCATATCAACAACGTAACCAAGTCGCAAACGGTCAATAAAATTACCGATTCCACCAGAAATAATCAATAAAAGGCCAAGTAAAAACCAAAAATTGCCATTGATATTTTTAATAAAATAATAACAAGCTGCACCTACAACAGCAAGCGTGATTACAGTAAAGAACCACTGCTGATTTTGTAAGATTGAAAAAGCTGCTCCATAATTACGCAAATAGGTTAGGCTAAAAATCCCAGGTAGACACTTGCGAATGGTATTTAAAGGAATATGATTGACAATCCATAACTTACTTAGTTGATCAATAAGAATCAAAATCAAAGCAGCTATTGGAAAATAAAGTTTTCTATAGTTTTTCATTTGGTCACCTTTGGACTGAATTTTTCAAAATAATCTTTCATGACAGCGATGAATTTTAAAGCACAGACTGATAAATTTTTATCACGGCGTTTGATATAAACCATTTTGTTATCTAACTTATCCTCAAGCGGAATAACCGTAATGCCATTCACACTGCGACTATCAAGGAAACCAGAACCTGTTGCGTAGGCATCCGTACGTTCCAAAATACCATTTAACGTTGCACGGTCCGTCACATTAAAGACATGTGGACTGTCACTGGTATCTACAAAGTTTTCTGAGTAATATAGGTATTCATCCTTTTCTTGAGTAAAGCGAACAGTTGGGAAATTTTTCAAATCATCCATCTCTAAATTTTCTTTTTGAGTAAGCGGGTGATTCTTAGCAAGGTAAATATGAGTTTTAAAAGGAATTAATTCTACAAATTCCAACCCAAGTTTTTCCATACGCTGTAAAAGGCCCTTACGATTTTGATTATTTAAATAAATAATCCCAATTTCACTATCCCCTTGAGCAACCTCATCAAAAATTTGAATCGTTGTGGATTCAAAAATCCGAAAATCTTTATGCTCTGGATGAGCTTTTGAAAAAGCAGTTATCAACGGTGGCAAAAAATCATAGTGTTGACTAGCAATTGAAAACTCATCAGAGTCAGAAGCTGATTGAGAAAATTGCTTCTCAAACGAATCAAAACTCTTAACAACTTCCAATGCTTTTTCATAAAATGTCATCCCATGACTAGTTAAAACAGCACCTGTTGTTGTACGTGTGAAAATTTGAAAGCCTAATTCACCTTCAAGGTCCTTAATAGCTACTGACAAACTCGGCTGACTGACAAAAAGCTTCGAAGCTGCTTCACGAAAGGTCCCACTGTTTGCAATAGCTACAACATATCGTAATTGTTGTATATTCATTGTCAATCATTCTTTCTAAAAAATCAATCACCTTTATTATAGCAAATTATAACTAATGGCGCTATATCAAGTAAAGCAAGACAATTACCATAAATCTCACTTTTGCGGTAAATCAAAAAAAGCCTGCGAAAGCAGACTTTCTGTTAAATTATTTTGCGATTGGATAAACTGATACTTGACGTTTATCGCGACCTTTACGTTCGAAACGAACAACACCTTCAACTTTAGCGAAAAGTGTATCGTCACCACCGCGACCTACGTTCACACCTGGGTAGATGTGAGTACCGCGTTGACGGTAAAGGATTGATCCACCTGAAACAGTTTGACCGTCAGCTGCTTTAGCACCAAGACGTTTTGCTTCAGAATCACGACCATTTGATGTAGAACCTCCACCTTTTTTGTGGGCGAAAAGTTGCAAGTTAGCAAGATTCATTTTTAACATATGTAGTGTCCTCTTTTCAAATTAGTTTGCAATGACCTTAACTGACACAAACTCTTTCGAATTTTCAGCCAAGTTTGTCATTCCTAAAAGAAAGCTTTCAAATAAAAGTTGAACTTTCTCATCTGTCTTTTTAGTTATATGAGAGATATCAATCTTCATATAACCACCATCAATCTCATTGATAGCTAAATCAACGTCACAATCTGTCAAAACTTCTAACGAATTAACTAGGTTAATTGATAGGGTTGAAACAGCTGCACATACGATATCAAAGCCATATTCACCACTGCCGGCATGACCAGTCAGTTCAACACTTTCTAAGTTGCCTTTATGACGAATAAAAGTTGCTTGAATCATGAGAATGCTAAATTAAGCGTTGATAGCGTTGATAACAACTTTAGTGTAAGGTTGACGGTGACCTTGTTTACGGTGTGAACCTTTTTTAGGTTTGTATTTGAAAGTAACAACTTTCTTTTGTTTTCCTTGTTTTTCAACAGTACCAACAACAGAAGCTCCTTCAACAACTGGTGTACCAACAACAGTTTTTTCACCACCAACAAGAACAACTTCGTTAAATGTTACTTCTGAACCAGCTTCAACATCAAGTTTTTCAACATAGATAGCTTGACCTACTTCAACTTTAACTTGTTTTCCACCAGTTTTGATGATTGCATATGTGCTCATCGTGCACCTCCTATAAAATTTTGTTGCGGATTTTTCCGCTTGTGAAGACTCGCCTAAATCGTGAACCTCTAGAGTTGCTTAATAACGATTTTCGTGCGGTTGCACAGGATGTGCATTTAGTCAACGTTCATATTTTAACACGTTAAAAGGATTAAAGCAAGAAATATGCTGGCTTTTTTTGTTTATATTGCGTTTTCATTGATTTTTTGATCAAAAGAGACTGGAATTAAACCGAGTACTGCTTTTTCTGTCAACTTTTCAACCAAATGAATATCAATATCACTCTTGGTTGCCATCATTTGATAAACTTCTGCTCCTTCATGATAATAGTAGTCAGTAATTGAAAAGCCATTTCTTTCATAAAAGTTGACACGTTTCAGACGTTGCTCATAATTATCTGCTTTCTCATCTAAAGGTTCCATAGCTAGAATTATTGGTCTTTTATTAGCTAGATGTTTGATATCTTGTAAAATAGCAGAGCCATAACCGCGAGAACGGATTTGCGTGTTAACAGCTAGAAAGAAGAGGTAAACAACCTCTTCATTTTGCAACAGGTAAGCCAAGCCAACAAAGGTATCACCGTCGTAATAAGCATAAAAATCAGCTAAACTTCTACATGTATTTAAAAATAGCGGAAAATAAGGTAGGCGCTCCACAGCCGGAAACGCTGTAAAATATAAGTTTTTGACATCACGATAGTTCTTAGAAAAGAACTTGACCTTTTGTCGTTTTAATTCCATTGTAAATTCACCAATTCATTCATTTCTTGATAGGCAGTATCAACTTTTTCTTGCATATTAGCATCAAGTTTATCACGATACTTACCACCCTTGATAAAATCTTCTAAAATAAGCGTGCGATAATCTGAAAGCACAAAACCTTCTGATCCTATCACGCCCTTGCTCCAAACCCAAACCATTGTCGGGTGAGCTTTGACAGTTTTGATTTTGGTTTTTTGATTTTTCTTTTCAAATGTCACATCCATCAACAGACCACGTTCTGTCCAAATGTCATCTACTGTTTCTAACCGTTGATTCGAAATAAAGTTCCCCATTGAGTAGATAATGAATTTCTTTTCACCGTCCTTTTCAACGGTCTCAGAAGACTCAACAACATGTGGGTGTCCACCAAAAATAACATCTGCTCCCCACTCGATCATCTTATGGTAAAGCGTAACTTGTTCTTGAGTGGGTTCACGTTGATACTCCACACCCATTTGTGGCATGACAATCGTTACATCTGCTTTCTTTTCAGCTTCCTGAATTTCTGCTTTCATCTTATCTTCATCCAAATCAGACATATGTTTTTCATAGTCTTCAGATGACAGATTTGCTTCTAAACCATTATAAGCATAAGAATAACCTAAAATAGCGATTTTGATACCATTAACATTTTTAATTAAAATATCTTCTTTGTCACGGTCTTTCTTATAAACACCGATACTTGGCATGCCCAACTTATCAAATGTTTTTACCGTATTAATGGCACCAGAAAGACCTGAATCTAGGATATGATTGTGAGCCAAATCAACCACATCATATCCTGTGTCTTTCATAGCGTCCGCAATTTCACTGGGTGCATTAAACAACGGATAGCCAGCTAAAGGATAATCTGGGCTGATTGTTCCCTCGTAATCACCAATAGCTAAATCAGCACTTGAAATCCAGTCTTTGGCATATTCAAAGAAAGGCTTGAAATCATAAGTCCCATCAGCCTGTTCAGCACTACCGTAAAGACCATTATGAATAAGAATATCGCCATTAGCCATGACACGCGCCGTTTTCACCCGGCTTGGATGAGCTTTTGACTGGTGAGTCTTATCACTTGGGGAATGCTTTTCAAAAGCTAAACCATAAAAAGCTGCTCCCAATAAGCTAAGCAAAATAAATGCCAAGCAAGCAAAAGTTGTCTTTTTATAAATTATCCTATCTAACATCCTTAATCACACCTCCATGTGGTTATTATACCATTTTATGATTAGGCTTTCAGGATTTCACTGGCACTGAAAAAGTTGTTAAATAAGTAAGGTATTCAAGCTTAAAGATTAAAAAGCGAATCGTTAATTTAATAAATCTTCGAAGCTCAAGCTACTGTGTTTTATAAAACTACACTTTCACAAACAAAGAGACTAAGATTTTATGTCTCAGCCTCTTTTTATCAATTATAGTAAGTCATCAATCAAGTCATCAACTTCATCATGTTCTGCTTGTGGTGTAATTGTTGTCACCTTAATTCCAGCAACCGCACGTTCAACAAGTCCTTCAACATCCATACGTTTTTCATATTGTTCAACATTCTTGATTTTTGGATTAGTTTTTGGACGATCTGGTGCAAAAATCGTACAGCAATCTTCGAATGGTTGAATAGAAATGTCAAACGTATCGATTTTTTGTGCAATATCAATGATTTCTAATTTATCCATTGTTACAACTGGACGAATAATTGGTGTTGCAGTTACGGCATTAATGGCGCGCATACTTTCAAGCGTTTGACTAGCCACTTGTCCAAGACTTTCACCGTTAATGATAACCAAACCATTACGCTCTTCACGAATGCGGTCTGTAATGCGCATCATGAAACGACGTGTCAAAGTCATCAAGTAAGCTTCAGGAGCTTTTTCTTTGATTTCTTCTTGAATTTCAGTAAATGGAACTTCAATGAAATCAATGTTACCACCAAATTTTGTCAATTTACGTGTCAAATCTTGAGCTTTTTTAAGAGCACCTGGACTTGTGTATGGAGGGCTAGCAAAGTGAACAGCTTCGATATCAACACCACGTTTAAGGGCAAGGTAACCAGCAACTGGTGAATCAATACCACCAGACAGCATCAACATCCCACGGCCAGCTGTTCCAACAGGAAGACCACCAGCACCTTTAATATTTTCATATGAAAGATAAGCTGCTTCTTCACGAATCTCAACTTTTAGGTTGACATCTGGACCTTTCATTTGAGCTTGAATATCCGGTAAAACTTCAAATACTGCTGAACCAAGGAATTGGTTCAATTCGCGGCTGTCCATTTCAAAATTGTGGTCACTACGTTTACTTGTGATTTTAAAAGTTAATCCTTCATGATAAACGTCTTTCATGACATCTTGAACAGCTTTTTTGATAGTTTCAAGATTCTTTTCAACTTTGTAAGAAGGTGAGAATGCTTGAATACCAAAGATTTGTTTTAATGATTCAGCAACTGGGACATAATCTGTTCCATTCAAAAAAATGTGAGCGCGGTCACGATCAGCCACAACACGCACATCAGGATAAATAGAAAGAACGTGTTTCATGTTACGTTTCAATTTGTTGATGAAACGCATGCGGTTCTTTCCTTTAGTTGATAATTCGCCGTAGCGAACCATAATTTCTGAGTATTGCATAATTTATTAAAGAGAAGACTCTCTTTATCCTTTCTTATTGATTATCTTACTTTTTTTGTCTTTTCGTAAACTTGTTTGAAAATTGTTAAGAATTGTTCCACTTGTCCCATATCATTGTCGTCATCAAGACTAATGCGAACAGCTGATTGAGCCAATTTTGTTGGAACTCCCATAGCAATCAAAGTACCTGCTGGTTTTCCAGCTTTTGATGAACAAGCTGAAGTTGTTGAAATATAAATTTCATGCTCTTCAAAGGCATGAACCACAACTTCTCCACGAACACCTTTAATGCCAAATGTTAAAATGTTTGGTGCAAATGTATCATCCTTACCAGAGAAAATGAGGATATCCTCGTGTTTAGCAAGTTCATCATAGATGATTTCTTTCATTTTAGCAATTTTTGGAAGTGCATAGGCCTCTTTGTCTGTAACCAAACGAAGAGCTTTAGCTGTCGCTGCAATACCAGCAACATTTTCAGTAGTTGAACGAAGA
This sequence comes from Streptococcus sp. UBA4344, assembly GCF_002393675.1. NCBI lineage: Bacteria > Bacillati > Bacillota > Bacilli > Lactobacillales > Streptococcaceae > Streptococcus > Streptococcus sp. UBA4344. Next base: position 180,679 of record NZ_DGTE01000020.1, on the reverse strand, counting down.
TCGCCTTCTTGACCACCACCAGCTAGCAAAGGGTTGAGTTTTTTACCTTCTTTTTTATAAATAAAACCTACACCACGCACACTGTGGAATTTGTGCCCAGAAAAGCTTGCAAAATCAACACGATCTGTTAGATAATCAGCAGCTGGAATTTTCCCAATTGCTTGGACAGCATCCACGTGGAATGAAATTCCTGGTTTATCAGCCAATAGTTCTGAGATAGCTTTGATTGGTTGGATAGAACCGATTTCGTTATTAACAGCCATAATTGATACAAGAGTTGTATCTGGACGTAAAAGCTCTGCTAATTTTTCAACATCAACAAACCCTTTTTCATTAACAGGTGCATAAGATACTTCAAAACCGTGTTCGCTTAGCCATTTTGCAGACTCTTTAACAGCAGGGTGTTCGATATCAGAGACAATAATGTGTTTTCCATAACGCTCTTTTTCAAAAGCAACACCTTTAAGAACCCAGTTGTCACCTTCTGTACCGCCAGAAGTGAAAATAATCTCTGTGCTCTTAACCCCAAGTAGATCAGCAATTTGTTTACGACTGGCTTCTAAGATACGACTAGCTTTTGTTCCTAGATTGTGTAGACTTGAGGGATTTCCGTAAATTTTACTTGCCACTTCCTGATAAGTTCTTAGCACTTCAGGATAGGGAATTGTTGTGGCAGAGTTATCAAAGTAAATCATTTTTTCTTCCTTCACAAAAAAATCAATACTACCATTATAGCACAGTCTCTTATAAGTGTGAAAGCTTTAATCCTAAGTTTTTTAAGGCTATTTTTAAGAAAATGCTTTAAAATATTTTCTGAAAGAGCCCCATCTCATACTGGACTTTTAAAATGAAAAAACTATAATAGAATCATACGCGAAAAAGGAGTTAAAAATGTCTCAACATTATTCAAGACGTCAAAAAAAATCACAAAAAGATAAGGAACAAGCCCCATCAAAGCATATTAAAAAAGGCTTCTCCGCTTTTCAAAAAACAATTGCACTTATTGGTTCTATCCTTAGTATTATCGTAGCCAGCATTACAATCACTAACGCTGTGAAGGGATCTTCAAATCAGAAACCAACTGAAAAGTCAACTACAACTGTTGTTATTAAAGAAGGCAACAAGGGTAACAATAGTAAAACTGATACATCAGCATCAACCACTTACTCAAGTTCAGCTTCAGACAATACAACTTATAACGACGATGCTGACACAACCTACGATTCAAGTTCAGAAACACCAACCTATAGTTCAAGTGTTGACACAACTCAAGACAACACTCAAACAAGTTCTCAAGCAACATCTGATAATACAGCAGGAAGTGCTACTGAAACAAATCAATAATATCAAAGAGGAATGGGCTAATAAGAATTCCTTATCAGCCCACCTCTTTTTTACTAGGAAAATCAAATGACGACTTATATTGAAACACTAAATTGGATTCACTCTCATAAAGCTAACGGACGCAGACCAAGTTTAGAGCGTATGCGATACCTTCTGGATTTACTCAATAACCCACAGGATAAATTTCCAGCAATCCACGTTGTCGGAACAAATGGAAAGGGTTCAACAACAAGTTTTCTACAACATATTTTAACAAAGTCAGGTTACAAGACAGGAACGTTCACTTCTCCTTTTATCACGCGCTTTAACGAGCGAATCGCTATCAATAGCAAGGAAATTTCTGACCAGGATTTGGTAAAAACTGCGCAAGCTATTAAGCCTATTGTCGAAAACTATGATTTTCAAAATAAAGTCGGTAAAGTGACAGAATTTGAACTTGTTACTGTGCTCATGTTCTACTATTTTGCTAAAATCAATCCAATCGACATAGCTGTCATAGAAGCAGGCATCGGCGGAACTTACGACTCAACTAATGTCTTTACAGCTAAAGCCGTTATTTGTCCGTCAATCAGCATTGACCACCAAGATACCCTTGGAGATACTTTGACAGAAATTGCTAGTCACAAAGCTGGCGTTCTAAAAACTCATGTTCCTTTTATCTTTGGTAAAATGGCACCAGATGTTCAACAAGTTTTTTATCAAAAAGCCAAAAACTTGAATTGTCCGACCTTTGAGATTAATAAAGATTTTTCAATCAGTGAAAACGACAGAGCTTTTTCTTTCACCTACCAAGATAGAACTATATCAGACATCACTTTGTCAATGCTTGGACACCACCAAAGAGCTAATGCTTCATTAGCAGCCATGGCGGCTACCATCCTTAAACCTGATTTTGCTAACATTACCGAAAAAAGTATTAAAGATGGTTTACAATCAACAATGTGGGCTGGACGTTGCGAACTTATCAGAGATAACCTCATGCTAGACGGTGCCCACAATGAAGATTCCATCGCTAAATTAGCCGATGTTCTAAAAAAAGAGTTTTCAAATAAAACCATCCATATCCTTTTTGCAGGACTAGGACGTAAACCACTCAATCAAATGCTTGAGGAATTGTCAGTTTACGACTTATCTGTTACAAGTTTTGACTTCTATCAGGCACAAGCTTTATCGGATTATCCTGAACAATACACCAAAGTGGCTAATTACAAAGATTGGCTTACACAAGCTAAACTGAAATCCGATGACTTATTTGTTGTCACGGGTTCGCTTTACTTCATTTCTGAGGTTCGAAATTACTTGCTTAATCAATAATCCCACCTGATTTTCAGATGGGATTTTTCTTTATTTTAGACTTTCAGCAAATTTACGTTTGATAAAGTTAGCTGAATTTTCAAGCTTGGCTTCTTCTTCTGCAGGTAATGTCAATTTAATTTGTTCAATAATACCTTCTCGTCCAACAATAGCTGGATAGCTAAGGTAAGTATCTAATGGTTCATAGTAATTTGAAACAGGAAGTTCTTCATGACTATCTGAAACAACGGCAAGTGCTAAACGAATCGCTGCGCTTGCAATACCATAACTAGTGTATTTCTTACCATAAAAGACAGTATGACCACCAATCATAGCCTCATGAGCAATTTCGTCAAGTGTTTCATCGTCAGTAAATTTTGAAATAGGTTGACCTTTAACACGAACTTGACTCCAAGCTGTAAATTGTGAATTACCATGTTCACCCAAATTGTAACCATAAACACTACGAGCATCAACACCAAATCGTTCTGAAACAGCACGTTTCATACGAGCCGTATCAAGTAGGGTACCAGTTCCAATAACACGTTCTTTTGGAAGTCCAGAGTAGTGTTGATAAAGGCTAGTAATCACATCAACTGGATTTGAAATAGCAATAATAATGCCTTTAAAACCAACTTCTTTCAATTTTTTAGCAACACCAGGCACTTCTTTTGCAGTAAATGGCAACTCAGCAAAACGGTCTGCATTGGGATTATCTTGGAGTTTAATATTCCCTAAAGCAGAAATCACCACATCAGCATCTGCTAAAGCTTGATAATCATTAATTACAATATTAGCATGTTGATTCAAATTTGCTGCTGCATCACGAAAATCGACGGCATCAGCTGTCACTTTCTTTTCATCTATATCAATTAGTACATAATCATCAAATGCTCCCTGAGCAATCAGCCCATGAGCAACTGTTGAGCCGACATGACCCATTCCAATAATTCCGACCTTACGTGACATAAAACAACCTCCTTATAAAGTTATCAATCATTATAGACCTTTCATCCTGAAAATACGAAAAGAACCTAACAAGAAATGTTAGGTTACAATAGTTATTTCAAAAGATCTTGTAGTGGTCCAAAAATGATTTTTTCAAGATCTGCTACATACACTGATAATGATTGTTGCGCACCAAGATAGGCTTTCAAAACTGGATTTGCTTCAATTTTAGCCCCTAGTTCTTGCATTTTAGTTTGTTCATCACCTGTAGGCATTTGGCCAGATTGCAATTTTGCATAAAGCCCTTGTTGGAATTCAGTAAATTCTTTAAACAAGGCTTTGGCTTCTTCATCAGCATCAATGGCTGCGCGGCACTCTTGTGCTTTTTTGTATTCTGGAAGAACACGGATTTCGCGTTCCAATTCGTTTGCTAAATCATAAATATTTGCCATAATATATCTCCTTAATTAATATGAACTTTATAATCAGTATTTTCACTAATAACCTTTTTAGCATGCTCTAAATCTTTAGCATTCTTAAACGAAATCTGTAAGATACCATTGATATCTTCACGATTTTCCTCGTTAACGTGAATGTTAACCAAAGACGTTCCACGAAGTAATTCCAAGATTCTTAAGATAACATCTTCTTCGTCAGGAACATCCACAAAAAGATCAAAGGCGCTTTCTACACCACCACGTTTATGAATTTGCATTTCCTTACGTGTCTCTTTAGCATGGTTGAAGTAATTCCAAATGGCATCACCATCACTCTTAGAAATAAGTTCTTTAACCGCATCAAGTCTCTCTTTAAAATCATCAATGCGGCCTATAACTGCTTCTTTATTTGTCAAAAGAATGCTGGTCCACATTCCTGGCTCACTTTCGGCAATACGTGTCATATCTCGAAAAGCACCAGCTGCAAAATGATTAGCCATTTCGTGTTCAGTCGCATAATCACCCGCTTGTTCCATCAAACTTGCAGCAAGAATGTGAGGAAAATGCGAGATTTGACTGGTCACACGATCATGCTCAGCTGCATCGATTTCCACATAACGTGCGTGCAAGCCAGACAAAATTCCTTTAAGTTCATCGATTGTTCTATCAAGCGTTAAAGAAGATGGTGTAAAAATATAATAAGCATTCTCAAACAGATTAACATCGGCAGCAATAGCACCTGATTTGTGTGAACCTGCCATTGGATGTGAGCCAACAAAACGAACCTTTTTACCAGCTAAGTACTTTTCACCTGCTTCAACGATTTCACCTTTGGTTGAACCAGCATCAGTTATGATGACATTATCTTTCAAATCCATTTCAGAAAGGATCTTAATAAATTCAATCGTTTGTTTAATTGGAACCGCCAAGATAATCACATCAGCCAATGGAGCAAATTCTTTAAAATCTGCTGTCGCTTGATCGACAATACCACGTTCAAGAGCAACATTACGCGATTTGTCAGAACGGTTGTATCCTAGGATTTTATAATCAGGATGGTCTCGTTTAATCCCTAAAGCAAGGGAGCCACCAATTAAACCTAAACCTGCTACGTAAATCACTTTATTTTCCATAGTTTCTCCATTTCCGGATTACAATTCCTTATAGAAAGAAGCTGAGCACCCTAGTCTCAGCTTCAGTCAACTGTTTATGCATTAAAAATGTTTGACATAATCACGATGACGAGCGACAGCTTCTTTTAATTCTTCGAGATTGTCAGAAGAGAATTTTTCAAGAATCTCATCAGCCACAACTGTTGCTACAACAGCTTCCATAACAACACCAGCTGCAGGAAGAGCCGTTGGATCTGAACGTTCAACAGTTGCTTTGTATGGTTCATGTGTTTCAATATCAACTGACATCAAAGGTTTATAAAGCGTTGGAATAGGCTTCATGACACCACGAACAACGATTGGTTGTCCATTCGTCATTCCACCTTCAAAACCGCCAAGATTATTAGTGCGACGAGTGTAACCTTCTTCTTCGTTCCAAAGGATTTCATCCATTACTTGGCTTCCTTTAAGGTAACCATCTTTGAAACCTAAACCAAACTCTACACCTTTAAAGGCATTGATAGAAACAACCGCACCAGCAATCTTAGCATCAAGTTTTTTATCCCATTGAACGTAAGAACCAAGTCCAACAGGAACGCCACCAACAACTGTTTCAACCACACCACCAATGGTATCCCCATCTTTCTTGATTTGGTCGATATAATCTTTGATTTCTTGCTCACGTTCTTGGTTAACAATTGAAACTTCAGATTGACTTGCTAATTCTTTAATTTGTGAAACCGTAAGGCCTTCTGGAACATCGATTTCTTTGCCACCAAATACCACCACGTGGTTAGCAATTTCGATATCAAGTTCAGCCAAAATACGTTTAGCAACTGCACCAACTGCCACACGCATTGTTGTTTCACGTGCAGACGAACGCTCTAAAGAATTACGCAAATCTTCAAATCGATATTTCATACCACCAACAAGGTCCGCATGACCTGGTCGTGGATGAGTAATTTTACGTTTTGTTTTTAAGGCATCATCAATATCTTCAACAGCCATAATATCTAACCATTTTTGATGGTCTTTATTAATAACGTTGAGGGTAATTGGAGCACCAGTCGTCTTACCGTGACGTACACCAGATGTGATTTCAACTTTATCTGACTCAATTTTCATACGTCCGCCGCGGCCATAGCCGCCTTGGCGACGTTTTAAATCAACATTAATGTCGTCAGCAGTTAAAGGAAGTCCTGCAGGAACTCCTTCAATAATTGCAGTTAAACGCGGTCCGTGAGATTCACCAGCTGTCAAATATCTCATATTACTTCTCCAAATACTCTTTCATCTCTTCAAGGGGGATCTGATTAATCGCTGCACTACCAAGCTCTGGTACGATGACGGTCTTAATCATTTTACCGCGAGCTTTCTTATCATGTACTAAAGCACCATAAAGCTCATCAACATTCCAAGGGTGATAGTCTGTTGGCAAACCAAATTTTTGGCACATATCAAAAATGTCTTTAGTAATGCCTTTAGGCATTAAACCTTTCGCTTCGGCAACACGAGAAATTTGTACCATACCAATCGCTACAGCTTCACCATGCATCACTTTACCATAACCTGCTGTTGCTTCCACAGCATGTCCAATGGTGTGACCAAAATTAAGATAAAGTCGAACGCCATTATCAAGTTCATCTTCCACAACGACTTTACGTTTTACATTACATGAACGGTAGATAATGCTCTCAGCATGATTTAAAATGCTTTCTGGTGAACCATCCATAGCAGATAGTTCATCCCACAATTCAACATCATCGATCAAACCATATTTGATCACTTCTCCCATCCCTTCAATGAGCTCACGTTTTCCAAGAGTTTGAAGAGTTTCAGGATCAATTAAAACACCATCCGGTTGCGTAAAAGTACCAACCATATTTTTGGCAAATGGCGTATTGACACCAGTTTTACCACCAATTGATGAATCGACTTGAGCAGTCAAACTTGTTGGAATTTGTAAAAAATGAATGCCACGCATATAAGTAGACGCTACAAAACCAGCTAAATCTCCAACGACACCACCACCAAGTGCAACAATACCATCGCTACGTGTCATGCCGTTTTTAACCAAGAATTCATACGCTTTATTAACTGTTTGAAGATTTTTTGAAGCTTCACCTTCTAGAAAATCCAAAACAATCACTTCAAACCCAGCATTCTCAATGCTAAGTTTAACTTTTTCGGCATACAAACTTCCAACATGGTTATCTGTAATAAGGGCGATTTTTTGAGGTTGCCATAATGACTTTACCCAATCACCGGCTTTAGCTAAGACACCTTTTTCAATCACAATATCATAAGGTGTTTGAGGGAGATTAACATTCAATTTCATTAGCGTCACCTATATTATCCTATTTTGTATTGTACTTTTCTTCTAAAGCTGACCAAATTTCAGCTGTTGGCATAGTCTCACCAGTCCAGATTTCAAATGCTTCTGCAGCTTGGAACAATAACATTCCCAAGCCATTAAGCGCTTTGAGACCTTTGATTCGTGCTAATTTCAAGAATGGTGTTTCAAATGGTTGATAAATCGTATCAGCTACCAACAACCCTTCAGGAAATTCAAAATCTTCTGTGATAATCATTGATTTTCCATCCATTCCAACACTTGTCGCATTGACAAAAAGTTGTGATTCCAAAACCTTTTCTTGAATTGTTTTCAAATCTTCGACTGGATAAACTGTGATAGATACACCAGTTTTATCAGATAGTTCTTTAGCTTTATCTCGAGTCACATCCAAGAACTGTGTCTGATTGAAAATGTTAATATGACCAGCACCATTTAGTGCTGCTTGTGCAATAAGAGCCGTTGCAGCTCCTCCGCCACCAAGAATCGTCATTGTTTTGCCTTTGACATCAAAATCAGCAAAAGTAGACAGACTTCTAAAGAAGCCAATACCATCTGTATTATGGCCAACCAATTTGCCGTCACGATTAATAACAGTATTAACCGCACCAATCAGAGCTGCTGAATCAGTCAATTCATCCATATAAGGCATGACTTTTTGTTTGTATGGCATTGAGATATTAACACCAAACATGTCATAACGTTTAACATTTTCCAAAGTAACCGCTAGATCTTCCTCAGGAATATCCCAGGCAACATAAACACCATTAACACCAGTTTTGTCAAAAGCGTAATTATGAATGAATGGTGAAATAGAGTGTTTAATTGGCGTTGCCACAACAGCGGCTAAGCGAGTGTATCCATCAATCTGCATCAAGTACCTCCCTAATACGTTTCATATCGGCAAGAGCAACCTGTCCAGGTGCACTTGTTTGGTCTAGGCTTGCAAAAGACCATGATGATCCAAAAACGTCAACAGCAAAACGCGAAACGCGTCCTAGTTTCCCCATTGACATAGTGGCATACTCTTGTTCAGGATTTAACGTTTTAAATCCGCGAGTATAGTTCATCAAGTCAATAACATCTTGTTCACTTTGAGGCATAACAGCAACTTTTACCACACGAGGGGCTAAAGACGTTAGCTCAGAAAATGATTCCATCAAGTTTTCAGGAGTCTCTTCAAAATTATGATAAGACAAAACTAGATTTGGAAACTCTAACATTTGTTGAAAGGCTTCTTTATGTGAAAAATATTCAAAGTCAATATAATCTGGGTGGTAAATAGCATTGATATTTTTCAAAAGTTCAACATATTCATCGTCAGATAGGCTCAGATTACCACCTTCTCTATCTGTACGAATGGTAAAAATAATTTCTCTACCGGAAAATTTTTCAAAAATAGCTGGCGCAACAGTCATAATATCTTCTTTGGCTAGGTAATCAGCTCGCCATTCGATAATATCGACATCTTCAAACCTCGAGATGTCAATCGACTGCGCCTCTTCTAAATCTTTCGGCATAATAGGTACTACTATCTTCATTTCTCAACCTTTATTGTAAATACTTTCAAATAATTACTGCTCATATCTGCTTTGTTAACCGTGAAATCACTTGGCAATTGTTGCAAGCGAATATACTCATGCTTAGCAGAAGCAAATCCTTTTTCCAATTGTTTCTTAAACTGTGCCACAGTCAAATTAGCTGCATTTGTAGAAGCAATGATTGTGCCATCATCTGATAGAACTTCCAATGCTTGGCTAATTAAACGGTGATAGTCTTTAGCAACAGAAAATGTTTGTTTTTTATTACGAGCAAAACTTGGTGGATCGATAACAATCAAATCAAAAGTCAAGTTTTTACGCTTAGCGTATTTGAAATATTCAAAAACATCCATGACCACAAAATGATGATTAGTCAAATCTAGGCCATTAGCTTCAAAATGCACTTGAGACAATTCACGAGAACGTTTCGCTAAGTCTACAGAAGTTGTTTCAGTAGCACCACCCATAGCAGCTGCAACTGAAAAAGCTGCTGTATATGAAAACATGTTCAGAACACGTCTTCCCAGACCTAGTTCATTAATTAAAGCATCACGGACTTCATGTTGATCTAAAAAGATACCTGTCATCAGACCATCATTCATGAAAACACTGTATTTGACACCATTTTCCAAAATTGTAAAGGTTTCAGGTGCTTCTTGACCATAAATGTGAGCTGACTCATAATCAAGTCCTTTAAAGCGAATTTTTTCATATCCGCCTTTTACCGTAGGATAAACTTTTTGAAAGGCTTCGACAATGATATCACGATACTGATAAACAAAAGTGTTATACCAAGAAAATACAACAAAATCAGCATAACGATCTATCGTCACACCACCGAAATTATCGCCATCTTGATTAAATAATCGGTAAGCCGTTGTTAAATCAGAATTCTCAAAATGTTGTCGCTTTTGCTTAGCCTTGCTAAACAAGCTAACAAAATAAGACTCTGTCAAATCAATCTTTCCTGTTCCTAAGAACCAACCAATTCCTTTATTCTGACGAGAAAGATAAGCCGTTCCTAAAAACTGACGTGAATGATTATAGAGTGCAACTAATTGATTATCTAAACCAAGTTGATGAAAATCTTTTCCATCCAAAAGTTGAATACCACGCTTAATTTTCTTTTCAACGAAAGAATCCACGTATAGTTTGTTCATGAAGCCTATTATATCAAAAATTCTGAATTTTTCCCACTAAATTTTATATTTCTTACCTATTTTACAGTGCAGTAAACCATATCTAGCATGGAAAAAACGAACAAAAGAAGAAACCGATTCAGCCTTGACTACTATTAAGTAAAAATTTCCACCTTTCTTTTCACCAGAATATCAAAAAATCAGACAATACTATTACCTTAGGTTGGCCAAATCCCTTAAAAACAAGGTACAGTTCCTTGTACTAAAAATCTTGTCTTTGTGTTATAATTGAAACTGAGATTTTATCTTTAGGAAAAAAAGAATAAAGGAAGTTCCTACAGTGAAAAAAATGAAACAAATTATCTCTCACGTGGTTAATACACGTTTGGGATTTATTTTGACACTTTTGGCCTTTTATTGGCTTAAAACTATGTGGGCTTATCACGTTGACTTTAGTCTTGGACTAGAGAATCCGTACCAACTTTTATTATCAATTATCAATCCTATTCCTATCGGATTGCTTCTACTCGGGTTAAGCCTCTATATTAAGAGAACACGTGTTTTTTATATCGTTAGTTGGATTATTTACACAATATTAAATATTCTTCTTATTTCTAACTCGATTTATTTCCGTGAGTTTTCGGATTTCATTACTGTAAGTGCTATGCTGGCAAGTAGTAAAGTTTCTGCTGGTCTTGGTGACTCAGCCCTTAACTTACTGCGTGTTTGGGATATTATTTACATTATTGATTATATCGTTCTACTTGCACTATTTGCTACTAAGAAAATAAAAGTTGATAATCGTCCATTTAACAAACGCGCTAGCTTTGCTATTACAGCCTTATCAACTCTTTTATTTTCAGTTAACCTTTTCATGGCTGAAATTGATCGACCAGAGTTATTAACACGTGGCTTTTCAAACGTTTACGTTGTTAGAGCTCTCGGCTTACCATCATTCACAGCCTATAGCGCTAACCAAACCTACCAAACAGAGAAGGTTCGTAGTGAAGCTACAGCTTCAGACTTAAAAGAAGCAAAACAATACGTTTCTGAGCATTATGCAGCCCCTAACTCAAAATATTATGGTATCGCCAAAGGAAAAAACGTCATCGTCATCCACTTAGAAAGTTTCCAACAATTTCTGATTGACTACCATTTGCAAGTTGATGGAAAATCATATGAGGTCACACCTTTCCTTAATTCACTTTACCATTCAAATTCTACTCTTGCATTTTCAAACTTCTTCCACCAAGTTAAAGCTGGTAAAACTTCTGATGCTGAGACCTTAATGGAAACATCACTATTTGGACTTAGCAGTGGTTCTTACTTAGTTAACTACGGTGGTACAAATACAGCTTACGCTGCTCCATCAATTCTCGGACAAACCGGTGACTATACAAGTGCTGTGTTCCATGGTAACGTTGGTACCTTCTGGAATCGTAATAACGCTTATAAACAATGGGGCTACAATTATTTCTTCGATTCATCTTATTTTACAAAACAGAATAGTGAAAATTCTTTCCAATACGGATTAAATGATAAATACATGTTTGCAGACTCAATTAAATATCTTGAGCACATGCAACAACCATTCTACACAAAATTCATTACTGTAAGTAACCACTACCCATACACTAGTTTAGCTGGGAATTCTGATGAAGAAGGTTTCCCTCTTGCTAAAACAGATGATGAAACTATCAATGGTTACTTCGCTACTGCAAACTACTTAGATTCTGCCATCAAAGCTTTCTTTGATTACTTAAAAGAATCTGGATTATATGACAACTCTATTATCGTACTTTATGGTGACCACTATGGTATTTCAAATTCACGAAATACAGACTTGGCACCACTTCTTGGAAAAGACTCTGAAACTTGGACAGGTTATGACAACGCCATGTTACAACGTGTTCCATATATGATTCATATCCCTGGATATACTGAAGGCCACATCAGCAACACCTTTGGTGGTGAAGTTGATGCATTACCTACACTTCTACACCTACTCGGAATTGATACAAGTAACTTTGTTCAATTAGGTCAAGATTTATTATCTAGTGACAACAAACAAATCGTTGCTTTTAGAACTTCAGGTGATTATGTTACTCCAACATATACAAGTTACAGTGGTCGCTTATACTATACTGACTCTGGTCAAGAGATTACAAATCCTGACGAGAGCACTCAGGAAGCAACTAAATCCATTCGTGATGCAGTTGCAAAACAACTCTCCGTTAGCGATGAAGTGCAAACAGGTGACCTTCTCCGCTTTGATAACAATGGTTTAAAAGAAGTTGACAACTCATCTATTTCTTATACCGATTCTCTGAAATCACTTAAATCAATTGAGAAAAAACGTGGAGATCAATCAACAAGCTTGTACAGTGAAAATGGAAATCAATCAACTGTCGATCTCTTCAAAGCACCAAGTTATATGCAACTTCACGAAAGTTCTACCAGTGCTGAATAATACAAAAGACTTGCCTATAGGCAAGTCTTTTTTTATCCCCACAAGCAAAATAATCATGGCCTACTAGTGCATATACTTACTGTCAGTAACTAATTATTCTAACCTGACAAATCTAGCAAAAAAAGACTAACCAAAGGTTAGTCTTTTGATTAATTCTTATTTACCAAGTTTAGCTTTAGCTGCATCTGCAAGAGCTGTGAAAGCTGCTGCATCGTTAACTGCTAAATCAGCAAGCATTTTACGGTTAACTTCGATTTCAGCCAATTTCAAACCGTGCATCAATTGTGAGTATGACAAACCATTCATACGAGCTGCCGCATTGATACGTGTGATCCAAAGTTTACGGAAGTCACGTTTTTTCTGACGACGGTCACGGTATGCATAGTAGTAAGAGTTCATTACTTGTTCTTTTGCAGTACGGAACAAGATATGTTTTGCACCATAGTAACCTTTAGCAAGTTTCAATACACGTTTACGACGTTTACGAGATACAACGCCACCTTTAACACGAGCCATTTATATTCTCCTCCAAATAATTCTTAATAATATCGAGTAATTGCTTTTGTCTTATTTAAGACCTGAAAGCATTGCTTTAATACGTTTGAAATCTCCTGAGTGCACCATAGCTGCTTTACGAAGATGACGACGTTGTTTTTTAGTTTTACCGTGGAAACGGTGTGAAGTAAATGCGCGGAAGCGTTTCAATCCACCAGAACCTGTACGTTTGAAACGTTTAGCTGATGCGCGGTGAGTTTTTTGTTTTGGCATTTTAGAATTCTCCTCTTAAAATAGTTTAAAATTGACAATTATTTTTTGTCTGGAATTGGAGCAAGTTGCATGAACATTTGACGTCCATCCATCTTAGCTCTTTGCTCAATAATAGCAATATCTTGCGTTCTTTCTGCAAATTCAGCCAATACCTTTGCTCCAATTTCTTTGTGAGTAATCATACGACCTCTAAAGCGAATTGAGACTTTCACTTTGTTTCCTTTTTCAAGGAATTTACGGCCGTTACGAAGTTTAGTCTCGAAGTCACCTTTATCGATAACTGGGCTAAGACGAACTTCTTTAACAGTCACAACGCTTTGTTTTTTGCGTTGTTCCTTACGTTTCTTTTGATACTCAAATTTGAACTTTCCGTAGTCCATAATTTTAGCAACAGGTGGCGTAGCTTGTGGTTGAATTAGAACCAAGTCAACATTAGCATCGTCAGCAATAGCCTGAGCTTCTGATAATGGTTTAATTCCTAATTGTTCACCATCAAGACCAACGAGACGAACTTCGCGAACGCGGATTTCATCGTTAATGAATAGATCTTTCTTAGCTATGATTTTCACCTCTTTATTTTTTTAGAGAAAAACGAAACGGACTTGATAACTCAAGCCCGCACACACGTAATATTCCTATTGGAATCTTTGACATGTTGGGCCAGACAACCGTAGTCGCAAGGCGAGAAGTTCTCACTTCTGCTTTTCTCATTGATTATATTCTATCATAGAGACTAATCCATGTCAATGATTTTTTCCGCTTTTTCTTGAATAAATTTCACAACACCGTTAATATCAACACCTGTTGTATCAAATGTGATTGCATCTTCAGCAGCTTTTAATGGTGAAACTTTTCGATGACTATCTTTGTAGTCACGTTCTGCAATTTCACGTTTAAGTGTTTCAAAGTCTGTTTCAATTCCTTTTTCTTTATTTTCTTTGAAACGACGTTCTGCACGTTCTTCAACAGAAGCAATCAAGAAGATTTTTAGTTCTGCATCTGGTAAAACAACTGTACCAATATCGCGACCATCCATGATGATTGCACCATTTTCAGCAATGCGACGTTGTTGTCTTACAAGTTCTTCACGAACTTCTGGAATAGCAGCTACCCATGAGACGTTATTTGTCACATCGTTTTGGCGAATGGCAAGGGTAACATCTTTATCGCCAACAAATACTGTTTGACTACCATCTTCAGCGCGACCAAATGACACTGGATTATTAGCCAAAGCTTTTAAAATACCTTCTACATCTTTTTCTGTTAATTTATTTTGTAACGCTAAATACGTTGCTGAACGGTACATTGCTCCAGTATCAAGATAAGTATAGCCAAGATTTTTAGCAATAATCTTGGCTACTGTACTCTTACCACTTGAAGCAGGACCATCAATCGCAATTCTAATTGATTTCATGATTCCTTTTCTTCCTAATTAATGTGTACTTCATCTCCAGGATTTGCATACCAGTATCCTGAAGTCATGTGGTCAGGATTAAGTTCATAGAGTTTGTCAACTGAAATTCCTGCACGTGCAGCAATTGATGCCGCACCTTCACCAGACATAACTGTAATGGTATCCCCATTACCTTCACTTGATGATTCAGTTGTGTCACTTGAATTAGCATCTGTAGACGAAGCTTCCGTTGATTCTTGTGAGCTTTCTGAACTTGTCGCTTCAGATGAAGAGACAACACTAGATGAAGCGCCATAAAAATTGGATGTTTCTGACGCTTTATCACCACCACGATTTGAAGTGTAAAAAACAACAAACAAAATCGCAACAACAATAACAAAGAAAACACTCAATAAAGCTGTCAACAAAGGTGTACTGATAACTGAACCTTTTGTTTTACGGCTAATTCTGATTTCGTTGTCATCGACTACTTTTTCTTCCCATGGTTGTTTTGCCATAATGTCCCCTTGTTAAATATATCAATTCATATTACAATAATAACATGAAAGTATCAATAATTCCTGAAAAATGTATTGCCTGTGGCCTCTGCCAAACATATTCTAATCGTTTTGATTACCATGACGATGGCATTGTAAAATTTGCTGATTCTGATTTACTAGAACAAGCAATTCCAGACTCAGACAAAGACACACTTCTCGCTGTCAAATCTTGTCCAACCAAAGCTCTTACAATTTAGTAGGAGCTTTTTTGTTAGACTTATAAGCTTCAAAATAATCAAGTTTAATAAAATTATCCGTCAATTCAACCGTACCACGAAAATCTGGATGAACTGCCAAAGCATCTAAGAAATACTTCTTAGGCCATTTTCGCATTGAAAAAATTCTATCTTTCTGATTTTTGACTTTTAAAATCAAACCTGACTTATTCACTTCAACACACTCAATTTGTGCAATTGCAAGTCTTGATCTCTTAAATGGATTTAACGAAACAATTCGAAGTTTTCCATCTTCTTCAATCACAAAATAACGATGGAATCCCAATCCAACTAAAATGATAAAAATAGCGAATAACACAAAAAATTGACTTGGTATCTTTGTCCGCTCAAATAATAATGATAAACCGATAAACATCGGAACCATTGCAATCGACCAATAAATAACTGACCAAGATAATTCTGGTTGCCAATGGTATCGAATCTTTCCAAAGATTTTAATCATTACGGTCCTCCATTTAGCTAATTCTAACAAATAGCGCTTAGATAAAGCTTAATTATTTTTGAACGATTCCAATAATAACATCAACTGCTTTTTCCATTGTTTGAAGGCTGACAAACTCAAAGCGTCCATGCATATTTTCTCCACCAGCAAATAAGTTTGGTGTCGGAATACCCATAAATGAAATCTTAGAACCATCAGTTCCACCGCGAATTGGTTCAATAACAGGCGCGATGTCTAAATCTTCCATTACTTCTTTAGCTAACTCTACAGGAGTCATATCTTTTTCAATGACTTTTTTCATGTTGTAATACTGATCACTGAGCGTAACAAGAACACAGTCTTTGCCAAGTTCAGCATTCATTTTATCGGCAATTTCTTGAACTAATTTTTTACGATTTTCAAATGATTCATCTTCGAAATCACGAATAATATATGAACTGTGTGCTTTTTCAACACTACCTTCCATGCCATGCAAGTGGTAGAAACCTTCGTAACCTTCAGTATTTTCTGGACGATCAGCTTCTGGTAATCGATTATGGAAATCAATTGCTAATTGTAAAGCATTAATCATTTGATTTTTAGCTGTACCTGGGTGAACATTACGTCCCATGAAATCAATCTCTAAACTTGCAGCGCTGAATGTTTCATATTGAAGTTCACCAAGCGGACCACCATCAACAGTGTAGGCAAAATCAACATTGAAATCATCAACATCAAATTTATTAGCTCCGACACCAATTTCTTCATCTGGTCCAAATCCTACTCGAATTTCACCGTGTTTGATTTCAGGATGAGCCACCAAATACTCAATGGCTGTCATAATTTCAGCAATACCTGATTTATCATCTGAACCAAGAAGAGTTGTTCCGTCAGTTGTTACCAAGGTTTGACCTAAGTAATTATTCAAATTTGGAAATTCTTCTGGTGAAAGAGCATAACCAGATTCACCTAATTCAATAGAACCTCCAGCATAATTGTCGATAATTTGTGGATTGATTCCTTCTGCATTAAAATCGGCTGTATCCATGTGAGCAATAAATCCGATTTTACGTGTTTTTGTTGAATCGTTAGCTGGTAGTGTACCAACAAGATAACCATTTGTTAAGTAATGAACATCTTGCAATCCTACAGACTCCATCTCAGGTTTCAAAATGTTCAAAGCGAAATCGACTTGAGTTTGAGTCGATGGTGTTGTAGTGCTATCTGGATTACTACGTGTATTAACTTTAACGTAGGTTAAAAAACGATTTAATAAGTTTTCGTAAGACATCATTCACCTCTATTTTTCTCGTTAACTATTATATCACATAATCGGTTACAAAAAAACAACCACATGGGTTGTTTTTTAAGTAAGCTTCACTCAAAAATAGTAGAGTTATTTTGAAACATGATAGTAGGCCTTGTTAGCCAAATCACCTGAATTGATATCAGCTGATGAAATCACGCGATCTTTTGAGACGTCTGTGTTATCAGCTTGTCCATTTAGATAATCTGATGAAAATGAGGTCCCTGCAGGAACAATATACAAAGTAACATTTGATCTTGTACCTGTCTGAACATCTAATAACAGAATACCGTTTTGATCGATATCTAACATGTTAGGTGTCATGCCTTCTGTCGCAAGTCCAGTATCATTAAATGTCAAAATATCACCTGATGCATTTTGCCAATTTCCAGCCATAGTAGAATAATTTGCTTTTAAAATAGCACCTGTGTAAATTGGTTCAATGTCTTGTTCGGCTTGTGAAGATGAAGCTTCTGTTGAAGATGATTGACTTTCTGAAGAAACCGATGACGAAGTAATACTTGTACTTGAACTAGAAGTTGTGACTTTGGCACTTGTTTTAGTTGCTGAACTTTGTTTTGTATGATTTTCCGAGTGATTTGTACAAGCTGTCACCATACAAAGTGACAAGACTAAAGTCAGAACAAGTTTTAATCGCTTTTTCATCGTTATTCTCCCCCTTTTACAAAGTAAATCGACCAGTGTAATCAATACTTTCATCTAGCGCATGAGATAATTTTGGTGAAACACTTGTGTATTGCCATGCAGCTGTATTTGAATAGTAAGATAAAGACTTAGCTGATTCTTGATCCAAATAGGTATAAGCATACAAATAATGCGCTACCCAGAGATTTGACAAACCAAATTTAGCTGTGTTTAATTTTCCACCTTTAGTGTCCAACCAGCTTGCCATTGTGTAATAAACATTATTACTATAGCCAAGTCGATTCATCTCATCTTTCCATGCTTGTGTATTACCATTAAGGTCACCATTTAGCATTGCACGCTCTTCCATATCATTAACCATTGTTGTTGATCCTGAAAGTCCCATTGATTTAGCAACACTGACAAAGTACTGTGCTTCTGCTCTTGCTTCTACAGCTGTCTCATAATGAGAATAATGGTAGGCAGATACTTTTAAGCCAGCGGCTTGAGCATTGGCAATCTGTGCTCGAGCGTATGGATTCGTGTATGATGTTCCTTCAGTTAATTTAACAACAACCCCAGTAATTCCTTGACTCTTCAATGATTGATATTCACTAACTGAAATTACACCATTGTGGCTACTAATATCAATGAAATATGATGGGGCGTGAACCGGCTTGTCAGCGTTCAATGCATAAGTTCCGAGATTGAATCCTGAAGTTGTGCTATCAGTGAAATCAACATAAACATGAACCGTATAGTCACCCTTGATATAACCATGATTTTTCTCATTAACCATCACAGTAACCACACCATCATAAACATCAGAAGTTGTATACCAGTGAAGATTAGATTGATTACTTTCAGACCATGCTGCAACAGTAACGGATTTGATTTTTTTAGTATTTTCAGACTCAGCTACACGAACTTTTAAAGTACCACCATTTGCATCATGATTTTGAACCGTTACAGATGGGGCAACAACATAGTTTTCAGTTGCTAAATCAACACCATTTGTTGCTGTTAATCCTTCAAGAGAATGACTAACTTGACTTTGACCATAAACATGAATATTATAATGTCCTGATTCAAAATTGTGTTGTTTTGGTGAAAATGTTAATACATATGTGCCATCTGCTTGTTTAGTAGCCTGATACCATTTAATATCATCTTGACCATTCTTCTCTGTCCAAATTGGAAGCGTAATACCAGTAATATAAACAGGAACATTTGAAACAGTTACTTTAACCTTAGCATCACTTTCTTTAGTAATCGTTGCTTTAACTTCCGGTTTTGGAACGTTGATTGATGTCGCGCTGATGCATGTCATCTTGCCATTAATTACAGCATAAGTATGGATGAGATATGTACCATAATCACCTGTATAAGCTGCAGTCAATTGGCCATTAGCTGGCACTTGATACCACTTAAGATCATCTTGATCATTTTTAGCTGACCAAACGGCATGTGACACCTGTAAATCTGTGCTAATATCACTTGGCATAGTAATTACAATACCATTTTGAGTGAGTTTTGCTTCGACATGGACATCGCCAAATTGATAACCTGCTTCAAAACGTGTTCCAAGAAGACCAACTAAACTATTTGTGACACGACTATTACCATACACATGAACATTGTATGTACCTGATTCAAAGTTATGTGTAGCTTCGCTAAAGATAACATAATAAGAACCATCTGCTGCTTTAGTAGCTTTATACCATTGAATATCATCCTGACCGTTAGCTTCTGTCCAAGTTGGAACTTGAATACTATCAATATAGACAGGCACATCAGTAATGGTTACTTTATAAGTTGTGGCGCTCTCTTTTGTAATTTTTGCTTTAGCACTTGGTTTTGGAACATCAATAGATGTCGCACTCAAGCAAACCATTTGACCCTTGATGACTGCATAGGTATGAATCAAATAAGTACCATAATCACCTATATACTTAGCTGTTAATTGGCCATTAGCTGGGACTTTATACCAAATAAGATCATCTTGATCATTTTTAGCTGACCAAACGGCATGATAAACTGTCAAATCAGAGCTGACATCACTTGGCATAGTGATTGCTATACCATTTTGAGTGATTTTTGCTCCAACATGAACATCGCCAAACTGATAATCACCTTGGAAGCTTGTTCCTGTTAAGCCTGTTAGAGAGTTGGTTACAGCACTTGTTCCATAGACATGAACATTGTACTGACCACTTTCCATATTATGTTCAGCGATACTGAATGTTTTGCTAAATGTACCATCTGCACTTTGACTTGTGCTATACCATTTGATGTCGTCTTGACCATCCTTTTCAGTCCAAGTTGGTAGTTGAATACTTGTGATATAAGCTGGAATGTCACTAACAGTCACTTTATAAGTTGTTTCATCAACTTTTGTAATTGTCACTTTAGCACTTGGTTTTGGAACATCAATAGAACGACCGTTTAAACCAGTCATTTGACCATTAAGATTTTGGTAAGTGTGAATATAGTATCTTCCATAAGACCCAGTATACTTAGCCACAACATGACCATTGCTATCAGCTGTGTACCAAATTAAATCATCTTGGCCATTAGTATCAGACCAAACTGCAAACATAATTTTAGCACCAGCTGGAATAGCTTTGTTATACTGAATATCAAACCCTTTGTTTGTTAGGCTAGCGCTAGTTACTTCTTTAACTGCTACTTTTGATGCAGCCAATTGATTAATTACTTTTTGGCTAACAGCTTGAACATTCGATGTTGAAACCTTAGAATCATTGATAATTGATGATGACAAACTGTTTTCAGATGATACTTCATCTAAATGATTATTTTCAGTCGTTTCAATACTATCATCAAGAGAGTTTTCAACATTCTCTTTCTGCTCTTCAGAAATTGAAGGATCAATCAGACTTGTATTGTCACTGTCAATCTTGTTAATTTCTTGACTATCAACAATTGCTGAACCTTGGTTGTTAACATCGGCTAATTCTTGAGGTTTGTTTTGAACATCAGATGATGGTAATGAGTTAGATGTTTCATTATCAACAGAATTAACAGTATCGTTATTCAACTGTGTTGATTCCGATTGTTCTACCGATGGTTGAACATTCTCAGTTACTGTCGCTGTCGGGCTTACTGTATTTTCATCAGCAAAAACTTGCCCCGAACTTAAAAAAGCTCCTATAATAATCGGAGATATTAGGCAGCTTCGAAGAATATTCTTTTTCAAATCAATCCCCCTCTTTCTATCTTTACTCAAAGATATTGTAACATGATTTTGAAAGCCCTTCAAGCACTCATACTTTCATCAAAATCATAACCACCCGTCAAACGGGTGGTTTGTACAAGGGCTATAAGCCCATAACACCAGCCAGCGCCTAAAGACGCTGGCTTTCACTTTGTTCAAGCCTATTGCTCTTGACTCGTCACAAGTCTCTCAAAGAGACGTTCGTAATCACTTACTTATCCCTAAAGAGATCTTCATATTCTTTAACACTCAACTTATATTGCACTATATCATGTTTTTCTTGTTCTTGAATATATTTTTTTATCGTCGCTTCGTTAAGTCCAACTGTACTTACGTAATATCCCTCTGCCCAAAAATGTCTATTGCCAAATTTATATTTTAAATTTGCGTGCTTATCAAACATCATTAATGAGCTTTTTCCCTTTAAATAACCCATAAATTGAGATACACTTATTTTGGGGGAATACTTACAAGCATATGAACATGGTCTGGCATTAAGTAACCTTCTATTATTTTTACTCCCTTATATTCACATAAACGCCTGAAGATTTCTCCTAAACTACTTCTGTATTGATTATAAATAACTTTTCGTCTATACTTAGGAATGAAGACGATGTGATACTTACACATCCACTTTGTGTGTGATAAACTGTATGATTTATTAGACATACTTTTTATACTCCTTTCGCTAAGCAATAAGCTTGAACAACTTTATTGTACTGCGAAAGGAGTTATTTTATATAACTATTGTTACCCACCCGCATAGCAGGTGGTTGTTTTGTCTCACACCTTACGGAGTGAGACTGACTAAAGTCATATAATAAAAAAGGTGACATTTTAATGACACCTTTTTATGAATTAATCTGGATAAATGTAAGAAACATCACCACCCCAGAATGAATCAAGTGGGTTGAACCAGCCGCGGAAATTACCGATGTACTGTTTTCCAGCATAATTTGCTTCTTTAACTTGAATACGTGTGTTACTTGATACAGCAGTTACATAAGCTACATGACCATAGCCACCACCATCATGTGGCCAAACAACAATTGAACCAACTCTTGGTGTTGTTCCTACTCTAAATCCTTTTGCACGCGCATTAACTGCCCATCCACCAGCGTTTCCAAGCCGATTAGGAATCCAAGGCGCCAAAGATTTTACACCCCATGTACATTGACCAACTGGATAAGTGTTTGTTTCATTAATGTAAGTTGTAATGCGTGGAGTTGAGGTAGTGGTTGGTTTAGGAACATTAACTGCATTAAAGCCTGATGTTACCCTTAACCCTTCAAAATTATTACTAATAGCATTTTGTCCATAAATATGAACACTATAGTCACCAGATGCATAACCGTGATTCCCTAAATTGATTTGTGCTTTATAAATTCCATCTCCTATTTTTGTTGTCGTGTACCATTTGATATCATCTTGTCCATTTGCATTAGACCAAACTGGAACAGTAATTGAAGTAATATATTCTGGTACATCAGTTACTAATACATCATAAGTTGTGTCATTAACTTTATTAATCTGGTAAGAAACCTCTTGCTTATCAATTGTAATATCTTGACAACTTATCCCTGACATCTTTCCATCTTGTGATACATACGTATGAATATTGTATTTACCGTATCCACTATGATTTTTTAAATCAGCAATTGTTGTTCCTGTACCATTATCAGCATACCATTTAAGATCATCTTGATCATTTTCTTCTGACCAAACAGCATAATAAAGCGTTCCATTGGTTGGAGCATAAATATCCGTAGACATTCGAATACCACCATCTTTGAGACTGAGTGTCGGCGCTTTTGGACTGATTCGTGTATTTTCCATGACAACTCCAGATCTGCTACCATCAGTATAAGTAGTATAAACATGAGTATTATAATTTCCTGCATGATTACCATGATTAGCTAAATTAAACTGAACTTTAGCTTGACCATTCGAAACATTTGAACTTGAATACCATTTAAGATCATCTTGACCATCTTCTTCTGACCAAATAGCAACATCAATACTTTTAATCGCTTTTCCATTAGTAGATTGCTGTGCAGTTACCTCAAAAGTCTTACTTGCTATATCAAATGGTGTTTTAGTTACTAGGGCATCTGACTGTTGATCTGCCATAACCGAATTAGTAAGAAATGCCATGCTAAGCACAGCTGTCGACAATAAAGCTGATTTGATTTTATTCAAAAAGCTGTTCTCCTTTTAATATAATGTTTTACACTATATTAATTCGGAAAAACAGCTAGAAAATAATATAAATTTATCCTTTTTCTTTCACAATATAAACTGGGCGCTTCTTGGTTTCTAGGAAAATTTTAGAAATATACTTTCCAATAATTCCCAAAGCAAGCAACTGAATACCACCAATAAATAGGATGATACAAACTAAGCTCGCCCAACCCGAAACACTACCTCCTATGGTAAGTTTACGGATAATGATAAACAAGATTCCTAAAATCGATACAATAAACGAAATCGCTCCAGCCCAAAGAGATAAATCAAGTGGTGCTTCTGAAAAATTAATGAAACCTTCCATAGAATATTTTAATAAACTCCAAAAACTCCAAGAGGTTTCACCTGCAACACGTTCACGATTTTCGTAAGCGATGTATGTAACATCAAACCCAACCCAAGAAAAAATCCCTTTAGAAAAGCGGTTAACTTCGCCAAGTTCTAAGATGCTGTCTACAACTTGTCTTGTCATTAAACGAAAATCACGCGCACCATCAACCATTTCTGTATCAGAGACAGCATTAATAATTTTGTAAAACATTTTTGAAAAGAATGATCGGATAACGGGCTCACCTTTTCGATCGGCACGACGTGTCCCAACAACATCGTATCCCTCTTTGATTTTTTCATACATATCAATCAAAAGTTCAGGTGGGTCCTGCAAATCAGCATCCATAACAGTAATAAAATCACCATCTGCTGCTTCAAGACCGGCTAACAAGCCAGCCTCTTTACCAAAATTACGTGAAAATGACAAATAATGAACATTCGTAAAGCGTTTTGCAACATCCCGAAGAACTTTTAAAGTTTCATCCTTTGAACCATCATTGACAAAAATATAATCAAAAATCAATTGGTCCTTCATTTTTGCTTCAATTTTTTGAGTTTCCTCTAAAAATGGATAAATTGTTTCTTGTTCATTGTAGCAAGGAACAACAATAGATAGTTTTTTCATTGGACTCTCCTCAACATGAAATAACACGTCTATAAGTATAGCATAGTCTAAAATAATTTTCATAAAAAACTATGAAAATAAAAAAAGAGAAGGTCTCCCTTCTCTAAAATAAAGATTAAGCGTCACTGCTTTTTCAGTTTTTGTCTTACTAGATAAAGAGTATGACTAATTTTACGAGCTCCTCTTTCAAGTTTGGTTGGTTCTGCATTCACAGTAATCAAATCAGAAATGTGACGCAATGGTGTCTCAAGTGTTGCTGAATCTTGATTTTTAATTTTTTCAATAATCTCTCTGTAGGTTATTTCAACACTATAAAGTTGTTTGGCTTTTGCTTTATCTTGACTAGCTTGTCCATAAATAGTTTCCTGATTATCCAACATTGATTTAATCATATCAGTCAATTCATCAACATTCCCCAAATGGTACATTGATCCAATTTTAAAAATATCATAAGCTGTCTTATGTCCCAAATTATCTGATAAAATTACTGGTAATCCCTTCAGTATTGCCTCAACATAAACTAGGCCAAATGTTTCTTGAGCAGATGTGAAAACACAAATATCTTTATCTGTCAAATATTCCCATGGATTCGATTTGAAACCTAAAAACGAAATGTTTTTAAGTTGATGCTTATTAATATAGTTTTGGCACTCTTTTTTATAATCATCATCCCATGGACCAATAAAAACAAGTTCTAAATCAGAATGTTCTTTTGTTTGCAGACGTTCAAAACTCTTAATGAGTTCAAGTTGATTCTTACGTTCATTAATTCGACCAACTGAAACTATCCTAACCTTATCTCCCTTAGCCAATTCCATGTCTGGAATTTGAGTATAAGGAACAAAACATCCAATCTTTCTATTTTGGAACAATTGTTGAAGACTATTATTTAAATTTCCTGATACACTAAAAATCTCTGTAGAATACTCTGAAATAAAATCACATTTATCAAGATAATAAGAAAATTCTTTTTCAGGGAATTCATGAATCAACCAGTAATGTGGAATACCTGCAAGTTTTGCTGCCACCGCTCCTTGAAAGACATTAACAGTATTTGAAACAACTAAATCAATGGAGTATTCTTCAATGATTTCACCAATTTCTTTAATATTTCGACGATAAGATTCTACACGATGTGCTTTAGAACCTGGTTTTCCACCAGGTGCATCCTCCCACCACCACTTGGCAGCAGGAAGGTATATCATCTTAATTCCAACTTCATCATAATGTTTTCGATGTTCGTCTTGCTGCGGTTCTGGAATTTCCTGACAGACACTATAAATATTATATCCTTGAGATACCAAGTATTTCATTAGATAAAAAATAGATATTTCTGCACCATTATCAAATGTTGTTGTTGGTGTAACAAATAAAATATTTTTCATGTTTAACCTTTTATTTCTAAAAAATTCATTTTAATCGCTTTAGTAGTAGCGCGTGACATAATTGTTCGATAAGCATTTTCAGCTATTTGACTACGATAAGCTTTATTAATAATTAAAGCCTCTAATTTTTCTTCCCATTCAGTATCTGAAGCCAAAATACCGTCAATACCATCTTCGATCATATCCTCAAATGAACCTATCCTACTAGCAACGGTTGGCACCTTAACAGCTGCTGCTTCTAACCACTTAATTTCTGATTTTGCTTCATTAAAGGTTGAGTGAACCAGAGGAGCTAAGTTGATATCAATAGCAGAAATCAATCGCGGTAGCTCTTTCCAATCAACATAGGGATGGGTTACAATTTGCTCACCAAAACAAGCAATGTCTTCAGGAATATCCAAATGACCAGCTAAATGTAATTCTAAATACGGGTATTTCTTCAATAACAAAATAATAGCTGGCTTAATCATTTCAAAATTTTCATTATGGGTTATTGAACCAGAAAAATATGCCATCTTAACTTTATTGTCATCAGATTCTTTGTGTGGTGTCTGTGAACTAATAGCAACCAATTCTTCTGATAAGACATTACGATTTATAATCACAGTCTTTTTATAGTTTTTCAACTCTTTTGCCAACTGATTTGTCGAAGTAATGACCGCATCACATTTTTCAAGCATTCTGCCATAACCTCGAACACTCTCATCATAATTATTTTTATCTACTGCTGACAACCCCTGCGTATAAGCAAGTTGATCAGTGTATTTTGTACCAAAAACTAAATCATCAATGTCGTAGAAAACCGGAACACCTGTTTTATTTGCTAACTGACAAACTTGGTTTAAAATAGGAAGATCTGGTGCACGATAAATAATAATATGACTAGCACCTTTACAATCTAACAACTGTAGTTTTGACATGTCAACAACCTTCACATTATATCCTAATTGCTCAAGTTGCTCTGCTTTGTTTAATACACGATATCGAGTACATTGCGGAATAATATTCTCAACACCATCAATGATTAAAACATACTTTTGTTGTGCCTTTTTCTTAAAATCATCAATAATAGTCATGATGATTTCAACTGGATAATTTGTTTTTTCTTCAATGTATGAGAAAAGTTCAGGAATTTCGCTATGACGTTCCAATCCTTGCCAAATAAATTGATCATCATCGTAATTTGAGAATGCTGAATATTTTATTAAAGGAGATCCCTGTTTTAGAACTCGTAATGGATGTATGTACATCGCACTATCAGTTGTATCCCTAATCAAAGCATCATAACGAAAACCTAAATTAGCAAAATATTTTGTAAAATATGTTTCGTGTCTTCCAATCGCTTTTTGACGTGAATCTGTATCACTAAGTTTTTCCCAATAACGATAGAATGACTTTTGATGTAATAGACTACGTTCAATCACAACAAAATACGTTTGAATATGCTCCGGAATATAACCAAAAGGATTTACTCCTGTGAAGTCTGGTTGAACTTCTCCCAACGAAACACCCCAAAAATCCAATGATTTTGAATTAACTGTTGAAAAAACTTCTTCTAAATCTCGAAAAGGACCAATGTTAGTATCATTAACTAACAATAATTGATCATATTCCTTCAATTTTTCAGAGCCTAAATTTAGAATTCCTGCTCTAAAAGCCGCTACATCGTAACCCTTATTTTCTCTTAAAGTAACTTTACCGATTTTTTCTAAGCGTTCAATGTCTGACTGTGATAACTCACCATTAACAACAATGTAAATATCATCAACAATTTTAGCTAAGGCCTCTAAGAAAATAACTTTATACTCTTGAAGTGTTTCTTTTCCTTCAAAAATATTATAAATCAAAACACGTTTTACACGTGGAAGATAGTCATTATCTCGAAAATAATCTCGAAAAGCACGAAGAATAATACATCTTATTTTAAAGAAAGCCTTCTTCCCAAAAAGAGCAACTTTTTTTAAAAGTTGTTTCATTTTATACAGTAGTGCTTTTAATTTTACAAAAAAATGTTTGTTACCAATAATCCTCATTTTCATTTCCAATCTTTTTTCTATTATATATTCTACACTAAAGCTTGCTTTTTTTCACTAGTAAATCTATTTTGAAGAATAATATTACAATATAAAAAGAGAGCTTTATTGCTCTCTCGATATTTTACTATTGAAAATCAAAGAAATCAGAATGCTTCAAAATATACCCTTTTCCTTCAGACAAATCATACTGAATTAATTTGAGATCTTTAGCAATTTCTTTACCATCACCATCAAGTTTATCTTTATCAACACTAGCTTTATTTAAAACTTCCGTTAACAATGCATAATAAGGCGATACACGCGAATTTGTATGGGCTAATAATTCAGCTGGAAAATCACTAGAATTAACTAATGGATAATCATCTTTAACAGTACCATGATTTGACCAAATAAAATAATCAGTCAAATACTGCAATTCAGGATTATCCTTAAAGATTGATTTTGGATAAATACCTGGTAAATGATCTCCATAGAATACAACCGTAATTTTCTTATCAATTCCTTCTAATTGCTGTAAAAACTCCGCAGTGCTGCTATCAGTATAACTCAAAAGTCTCGCATAGTTCGTTAAGCTTTCATTTTGGTCACTTGTCAAACCTTCTCCACTTGCCGTAATATCAGTCAAATCAGTTGGAAACCATGGTCCATGGTTTTGCATGGTCATCACAGAAAAGAATTGGTTTTGATTAGTATCAATCTTAGAGAGAATATTATCATAGGTTGACGTATCACTTGGGTAAGCTCCCAAAATATTAACCTCTTCTGCAGTATCATCTGACCCTGATGTAGCAACAAATTTATCAAATTTTAATTTCGTATACACTGAATTACGTGCATAGTGAGTAGCATCAGATAAATGAATGGCAATCCTATTTTCTGGCTCAAAGGCATTACTAATTGATGGAATATAATTCATCTTCGGAATTACCTCAGTATACAGAACTGAAATCATATCATTGTAGTTATACATTGGTAAACCTGTTAAGGTCTGGAATTCCATATTAGCTGTTCCACCACCATAACCATCGGATTTCATTAAGCCCGATGTTGTTCCGGCTTGAATCTGTTGAATTTGCGGTATTACTGGAGCCGATAAAGTTACCCCAGGAACACGAGCAGGATCAGCTAAACTTTCACTTAGAATGAAGATCACTGTTTGATCAGAAATATTTTCTGTCCTTATGGCATTTATTTCACCAGCAAGATTTGTATATTTCTTATAAACTTTGTCAATTTCCTTTTGACTATAATTAGCTGGTTTTTCAATATCAGTAATTGTTATCTGTTTTAGCCATACAAAGCTCAAAGATTGAAATCTTGTATTAGCATTAATTCCTTGCCAATTGACATTATAAAGGTTATAAACAGAAGATAAAACTGGAATATGTTCAGGAATTCTTCCATCCTCTTGATTCTTAAATATCGATAATGTTCCTGAAAAAGCAACAACAATTGTAACGGCAACTGCTAATCGTTGTTTCCAATTTTTAAATATTTGCCCGGGCAAACACTTTTTCCTAACATAATACAAAATAACAATTGTCCAAAGTATCCCTACTATGCTTAATAAAAGAGCATTTTCACTAACATATTCTTTAAAAAATCCGATATCATTTAACCAAGTAAAATCTGCAATCAAAAATGGCTCATTACGTAAAGTAAATTTTTCAGCATTAATATAGCTGATTAAGACTCCTAAAACAATGTTAAAAACTGTAGCTGGTAAATAGCGATTAATAGTAATATAAATCACCATGAAACAAGCAAAGATAATTAAAATTTGAAATATCGTTGCTCCTGAGGCGATATAATACCCATAAGATTCACCTTTTTCAGTCACTCCCGCTTGAATTGTAAAATTAAAAATAAAAGCCAACAACAAACTTGTCGCAACCGATAAAGAAGGGGTTGGCTTATTCTTAAAAAGGTGACTTATTCCTTTAGCTGATGCATAAGTGATTAAACTAAAGAAAACATACATGCCAAGAGAATAATGCAGTAATTGTCCTGCATAAGCTGTCTTTTTAATATCTTCAACAAGAAAAAGTGTATTGGAAAGGAAACTATTTATTAATTGGTTGCTTGTAACAATAAACATTGTTGCAATTTGACTCATTACTAAAATGTCATAGCGTTTCTTTTTCAGAGAAAAAGCATTAATAAACTCATTAGAAAAATAGCTTGAGAAGCGATTAAAGACCAGAGCTAATAACAGTAAACATGCTAAAGGAATTAAAAAGTTAAAATCCCAAAAATGTTGAAATTTTGTCCAGTCAAATTTTTCATTATTAAGATTTAAAGTAACTTTTACAAAATAAGCACCTATTACAAAAAGAAAGTAAATAAGTGGAAGATATAATAACCACCATTTATTATCCATTCTTTTTCGAATTTGGAGGGCATATAAGACGATAAAAACACCTAACAAAATCCAAATAAGCGGTGTAATAGTTCGATGATTTTCTAAGCCAATTACTATAATAAGATGTAAGTAGGTAATGAGAAAGGTTACAAAATAGGAAAGTAAAACACCTTTATTCTTCTTACAAAAATTACCTATTGATTTTAAAAATATCATTATACCTTTTGAAAATCCTTAACCTTTAAACTTTTTGTACAGACCAAGTAACTTATTAAACAAGGCAGCTGCCTTTTCTACTCCTATCCCTTTTGCCACCAAGCCAGTATATTTAAAACTTTTGTTTTCAATCTGCCTTGAATATTGTAACAAATATTCATAATTTTTTAAATAGTTTTTAATATCAAAGCTGTTTTTATATAAATGAACAAA
Organism: Streptococcus sp. UBA4344; assembly: GCF_002393675.1. Lineage (NCBI taxonomy): Bacteria > Bacillati > Bacillota > Bacilli > Lactobacillales > Streptococcaceae > Streptococcus > Streptococcus sp. UBA4344. Next base: position 150,067 of record NZ_DGTE01000020.1, on the reverse strand, counting down.
CGGCAAAATTGAAATATATGAAATTGCAAAATAGACTTTTAATGCTTCCTGTTTTTCAAATGGAAGTTTTTCGATATTATCAAGGCCAATTGAAATACTCTTTAAAATATCGAGAACATTTTTTTCTTTAACAACATTGGTGATACTTCCTGCTCGATTTTGACGATACATGTATTGTGCATTGTCAAAAACTGCATAACTTGTCATTAGCTTCAAAAGATTTGCACACCAAAGACAATCTTCTGAAAGGAAACCGACTTGAAAATCTAGAGAACCGTCTACAAATAAAGTTCTCTTTACACATTTATTCCATGCAGGTGCGGTTATCAATTCACGTTTAACTAAGTCTGTACAATCTTTCTTTATATTTCCCGATAATCCTTTATTACTGATTGTCTTCTTAACAATTTTATCGGTATAATGGTATGAGTAAGAATAGATAATAACATCAACAGAATTTTCATTAAGTCTATTGTTGATGTCGTTTAAAAAAGACTGACTTGACCAAAAATCATCTCCATCTAGAAAGATTATATAATCACCATTTGCTGCTTCAATTCCGCTATTTCGTGCAGCAGATAATCCACCATTTTTTTGATGAATAACTTTAACTTTTTCGGATTTTTGGGCAAGGCTATCAATGATTTGAGGTGTTTCATCAGTTGCTCCATCATCAACAACAATAACTTCAAAGTTATCATAATCTTGATTTAGAACACTTTCCACACACTCTTCGATATATTGTGCCACATTATATGCCGGTACAATAATTGAAAATTTCATTTTATCTCCTCTAATCATTTTTTACTTTTACAATAAACTGACGCAAACAGTGGTAACAAATAACATTTATCTAAAAGACTAAAAACTAACACTGCACAACGATTTGAAAATTTTTCGCCCTTCAAGCGACGTGATAACGGTGATATTTTTCTAGAAATATTTTGCTCACGTAAAAATGCTTTAATTTTCCTATTATAAGATAGGAATTGCTGTTTACTAGATGAACGTCCTGAAAATAAAAGATACCAAATATAATATCTATAAATAAAATATGACAAATAATCATCTGGCTCTGGATTATTTTCTAAAATTTTCTCTAGTAAGATACGGATATCTAAGCGATCATCTAAGCCACGTTGAGAGGTATTAGATACACTATCATCATTAAACATCCATTTATAGCCAGAATAGGAAATAATATTAATATTTTTGGTTTTAGCTAAAAACTGTAGGTTAAAGGCAACATCTTCTCCTATTCCATAATCAAAGAATTCAATGCTATTATTCAATAAAACTTGTCTTCGATAAAGCTTCGCCCAAGGGGCCATCACTATGTATTTTGCCCACTCAGTTTGACTTAAGCTTTCTTTAAACAAAACTTTTCCTGAATAAGTCATACGAGTATAGCCTGAAAAAACAGCATCAGCATTTGATTGAGAAATTGCTGTATACAGTTTTTCCAAATAATCTGTTTCTACTAAGTCATCATTATCAACAAAGGCGACAAAGTCGCCTTTTGCTTTTTGAATTCCTAGATTTCGTGTTTTTGAGACACCTTCATTTTCTTTATTAACAAAAACGATATTGCTATACTGCTTCGCATAACGCTCACAAATTTCAGCAGACATATCTTTTGAACCATCATTTAAAAGAATGATTTCATAGAAATCACTCTCTAATGTTTGATGTAAAAGTGAATCAAGACAGTCTGATAAATGTTCTTGAGCATTGTAAACCGGAACAATAACACTAATCATCCAATTGTACTCCTATACCCAATAATATGCCCATAAGACAGCAAATGACACTGCAACATTGATTAGAATGATAATTGTTGATAGTTTAATAATTGATTTTTGACTAAATTCAAATCTTAGTTTTGACTGGCAAAGACTAAACAAAGGTGCCAAATAAATCAAGAAAGGCGTGAAATATCGACCTTGTTCTCCATGAGCAATTCTATTCGCACCAACATTGTCAGGATTTGAACGTAAAGTCCATGCAAAATACATTCCTACGACAATAACTAGTACTTGAAGTGGAAAAATCAAAGCTGATGAAATTCCTTCCATTTTAGTGACAGGAAGATATTCACTCAAATAAATTAAAATCAATACAACAATATCAATAAAGACTAGCCATAACGGTAATTGAGTCGTTAACCAGCCAAATTCTCCGAAAATACCAATAGTTAACAAACCATTTAAATTAACGTTTTCTTGTTGTAAGAAGAAAGTATTAAACATTACCCAAATAAAGTGTTGAGTTCCACCCCAGCCTTTTAAGAAGAAATAAAACGCAACAATTCCTAAGCAAACCGCACCTGTAACAAAATACCATCTATATTTCTTGAAGAAATTATAAGCTGGATTTAACACTTTTAAAAATCCTTCAAACTCAAAATCTATCATTACTAAGAACGGTAATAAAAGCAGGTTATTTGTTTTCGTTGAATAAAGGAATAAAGTTAATAAGATAAGCTGAAGAAACTTTTTATTAGTAAATGTTCTTTCTTTGATAAGATTAACAAAGAAAACAAAGAAACATGCAATCGAGACGTAATTTAAAACATCATAAGATAGAGAAGCTGCTTGCTGTAACATCATTGGTAATAACGAAATAAACATCAAAGCTAATTTACCGTATTTTGCTGCTTTGATAACAAAATACATCCCGATGATATAAACAAGAGCATTAACAATTCGTCCTACTAACATAATGACGCCATATGAAGGATAGATCGCACGTCCAATCAACATTCCAATTGCTTGAGGAAGATGAGCCAGACTTTTAATTGAAACACTCAATTTAAAAGGAGCTGAAGAAAAATCTTGTTCCTTAGTAAAAAAACGATTTAGTTTTTCCTTATTGAGTACAGCAGGAGCTTCTGGCGAACTATTAGTGATTACTTCTCCTTGATGATGTGCAAGCCATTGAAGCGAATCTTCCTTTGCAGCATCATGTGTAATATTCCAAGCTAAAATTGCATGTGTTGTTTCATCTGGAACTTGCGTCACAGGAACCAAAAACATAAACAGTGCAACACAGGGAACTGCTAAGAATAAAAATAATTTTTCTATTTTCATTTTTTCTCCTTATATGAATCTTTAGCGCTAAAATAGATAATTAGGGATACTAGTAACCACGTTAACATTGATAATGTAAATGAAATTGATGCACCATAAATGCCATAATGCTCAACCAAAGGATTGGCTGAAAAATAGGATACACAAAATCCGCTGGCAAATGAAATCACCAAAAGTTTTTGCTTACGCAAAACTGTCAAAATATTATCACAAACTGTCGCAAAAGTACTTGCTATTCCTCCAGTCATTAAAATAATAAAGGCAATCAAATACCTATTCAAATTAGTCGAATAAACAATATTTAAAATTGGAACCCCAATAACAGACACAACTGCTAAAATTAAGAATGAAATAACGACTAATAATTGCAATAATTTTCGACGGTAATGAACAAAAGACTCATACTCCTTTTTCTCAAGAAAAATAGCCATTTGCGTCATCATTGGTCTAAAGAAAATCATTGTCAAATTCATGGCAAAAACCGGCATAAAGAGAATATTAAAGTCCGTTTGAACACCAACTTCAAGTAAGCCTTGCTCAAATAAATTGTCTAATGCATATTTTGGCTGATTATAAATGGAAACCAACATAAAAGCATTAATAAATAGTGGACTACTTTCTACTAAAAGACCTCTGATTTGTTTAAATGAAAAATGAAATGCTTTAATTTTACTGAAATATCGACTTAACCAAAAATCAAAACCAAAAACAAAAGCAAATGATAACACATTCATGATAATCAATGATAATAACAACTCATGTGTAATAATCAATGTAATTGTAAAACCTACAAAGATAAATCCATTTCTAAAAAAAAGAGATTTTCCCGCAATATCAAGGCGTTCGTGCTGTTGAAACATTCCCTGAAAAACATCAGATAAGGCATCACTACAGCGATAAAAACAAATCAGTAAAACACATAAAGATTTGTAAGCGTCATAGCCATGCATAAGAACATAACCAAGGGCTACAAGCAACATAATAAAGATAGTTAACACACGTGCATAGAAATAATTATTAAAAGAATACTTCTCTTTAATATCTGTTGCTTGAAAGTCACGAACTTGAAAAGTAGCTACTGTAATCAATAGATTTCCAACAGCATAAGCAATACTAAAAACATCGGCATTATAGCTATCCAATAAACGAGCTACAGATAACAGCAAAAGCGTTGACATAGCTGCTGAAGCTAAACTTCCCAAAATATTCCAAGCAAGGACTTCTTTTTGAGAGGCTTTCTGCCCAATTTTCAATAATTTAATCATCCTTCTTCTCACTTAATGCAATTTGTTGTGCCAAGCTTTTAATTTTTGAGCTTTGAATAGAAACAATGCGAGTTAGTGAGAAAAGAATCCACAAACTTAAGCAAAACCCAACAAAGAAAACCAGATTCATTGGGGAATAAATACCTAATAAATTAGCCAATACAACCAATAAATTTGGGAACCAAACAGCAATCAATAAAATAACGCTTAGAATATACCATGATAACGAATAACGAATAGATAGTTTATCCTTCTTAATCAAATGGAATGAGTAAGCAACAAAAAGTACAATAACAATTGAGATAAAAAGGCTCGCTGTTTGTGTCATCTTATTTCCCCCTTAATTTTACAAATAAAATAGCCAATGTCACTTTAATCATATAATAAACGGATTTTGTTGCAGAAATTGACGAAACACCACCTTGTCTCTCGTTCATAACAACCGGAATTTCCTTAACAGAATAACCTTTATTAAGTAAAGAAACAATTGTTTCTGGTTCTGGATAGTCATCTGGATAATCACTCGCAAACAGTTCAATAATATTGCGATCTATCATTCGCAATCCTGAAGTTGCGTCTGTGATTTTCTTACCTGTAAGCAAATGAATCAAGCCCATAAAATAGCGAATCCCCAAACGACGCATAAACGATGATTGAAAGCCTTCTTTTTCTAGAAAACGTGAACCAATTACCATGTTAACATCACTTTCTATCAACTCATCAGCCATTTTGGATAAGAAAGCAGGATTATGTTGACCATCACCGTCCACTTGAACAGCTAAATCATAACCATGTTTTTTAGCATATAAATAACCCGTTTGCACTGCACCACCAATTCCAAGGTTAATTGGAAGTGACACGACATTGAAATTATTTTTTTGACAAATTTCAAGTGTGTTATCTGTTGAACAGTCATTAATAATGACATAGTCAAAATCTGGTGCATCTTTTTTAATTGCAGCAACCGTACCTTCAATATTGCTGCTCTCATTATATGCAGGGATAATAATTAATTTTTTTAACACGCGGCTGCCTCCTATTGATTTGAATTCTGACTTTTTTGATAAAACTTAATCAGTAAGTTAGCGATAGCTTTTGGCCAAAGCAGCTGATACATTTGTAAATCTTCGTTTGTTCGTGTATTATTTGAAATCGTTGCCGTTGTTTCAGATTCCTCATGAATACGGTGAAACATCAAAGATTCCTTAATGTAAGAAAAACGCCCTTTGTATTTTTCAGAAATTGTGTACCATGCATACCAATCCAAACTTGTCTTCATCTCCTCATCAAATTGGAAGTCCGACAAACGTTTCATATTATATGAAACACTTGGACAACAAATAGGATTTCCAAATGATAGGACACGATTACGCCACCATTTTGAACTAGGTAGCACTGATAGAACATTAAGCATCAAACGTTTGATTTTTAAGTTCTGATTACTTGCAATATCCTTAGCTCCTTCTGCCATCATTTTTAATTCATGATAGTCTGTATAAACAATCGTTGAGTTTGGGTACTTTTCGAATGATTCCAATACCTTCTGTGTGAAAGTTTCATCATACAAATCGTCCTGGTGAACAATTGTCACATATTCTGTTTTACAATGTGAAAGTGCCTGATTCCAATCAGCTCCTATTGATTTTCGTTCACCAACATATAATGGAAGATGGTATTTTTCAGCCAATGATTTAATAAAATTATTTGGTGTTGATGTGTAAATGTAAACATCAGATGATACTGTTTGCTTTTCTACAGAAAGAATACATTCTTCCAAATATGAACTCTCACCATATGCGCAAATTGCAATGGTATGTTTTTTTTCACTCATTTATTCTGTTTTTCCTTAACTAATTTGATTAAATTTAGACGTTTTAAAAAATAAGTCAAAGTCAATAGCGTAGCCTTTTTAAAGAAACGCAAGACTAATTTAGCACTGATCGGATAATTAATACTACTTGGTACCTCAAGTTCTGATGCAAAGAGCATATCATTTGCTTTTTTTGCATCAATCAAAGCAGGTAAACTTGCTTTATTTGGTAGCAAAACAAAATCATAGCGCTCTTTCCAATTAAAAATTGGAAGAATTTTTTCAAAATCTGAAAGCGTTAGATTGCCTTTGTTATTCCATATTTTTTGCAATCCATCTACCCTAATCCAATAAGCCGACCAAGCTTTTTCTATCATAGGATTTTTTATTTCTGCTTCAGAAATATTTAATCTTTCAAAAACTTCTTTATCAATGGCCAATTGACTATCTTTATACCTTTCATATAAAAGCATGTCTGGAATGGCTAAACCGACTTTTTTATCATCAAGAAATATTTTCTTAATAGTATCCTCTAATGAAAACATTATCTCAAGTAGTTCCCTTAAACTATAGGAGTCAACCAATTGATTTAAAAAGAAATCCGAAACATGAATATAGGCTAAGCAATTACCATCGAACACCTTAGAAGAATCACTAATAAATTTTTGCCATTCATTAACACTTTCAACATGTGCGTAAGCATAACTAGTAATATCTTCTCGCTGGAACTGTTCTTTTACCTCTTCTAAGGTTTTATCTGATTCAGCACTAACTAAAGTTATAATATTTTTACGGCTCTTCAAAAAACTAGTCAAAATTTCTACACCATTTCGTGTTGAAAAATGCAGGTGCAAAATTGTCTTTGAAGGTTGCTTTAGCGTGTTATCAGATTGATTCAAATTTTTATAAGGTAATAAGAAAGATGTAGTCGGCGGCAATATACTAGAAAGATGATTAATGATTAAATCACCTGGATACTCACTCTTCTCCTCGATTGCATTTAAGACAAACGGTGCCAAGTGTGCCACATGACTAAAAGACTTAATTTTTACAAATGGAATACCTGCCTGCAATATCAAATCTGGTCGAAAAATTGAAACATTTCCAAGTTCCGGTTTACTTGACAAGTCAAGCATAGAACTACAACTGTAACCCGCTTTAACTAATTGTTCAGTCAATTCTGATTCATAAGAATCGATAACTTGTTGAACATTCTTATAGCTTTTAACATTTGACCAAAAATCAATAAATGCTTCACTCTCTACAACCTGCTTTTTAAAAGAGAGAAAATATGATTGCAGATGCTCTGCTACATAACTTCCTCCTTTTATTTTACAAGCAGCATGGTTAGTTAGTCCCCAAAAATCAACACTAGCATCTGATTCAAATTTTTCAAAAATCTCTTGCATATCCCACAAAGGACCAAAACAAGTATCATTCATCAAAGTTAAAGAATCAAATGACTTGACATAATCAAAAGAAGATAAAATTGCTTCCTTCCATGCTGCAAAATCATAGCCTTCATTTTGACGTTGAATCACATCATCAATTAGTTGATTTTCTTGCAATTTCTCAATAGCAGTCTTACTCAAATAACTATTAGAAATAAAACATATTGATGAAAATAAAGGCCTCAACTGTTCAAGTTGATAAAGAACATGAGGGCTCAGTTCATTAAATTTATTATAATGAACATAAAGTAGCATTCGATTCATCGATTTCTCCTGAATAAATTGATTATCTTCGTCGGAATTACCCAGCGTTTTGAATGGATAACCTTGTTATACTCGTTCAGCCAATGATTTTTTTCAGCAATTTGGCTTTCTAATTTTTCTTCAGTTGATTTTAATTTTGCCCTTTCTTCAAGTAATTCATCTAATATTACTTGAGCATTATTTAATTGTGTTGTTAATTCTTGCTGACGACGTGCAATAATTTTTTCACGCTCAGTATTTTCAGAGAATAAGTATCGTGTTAATACCTTAAAATCAATTCTTGAATAGTACTTTTCAAGATACTCTTCTTGTGTCTCCTGTAATTTTTCAAAACGCTCTGATAGCTTTTCAACAGATGTAGGATGTGAGTCCGAACCTTCGTGAAGGCGATAAACAGTAGTCGCTTCTGGTAAAAATGTTAACTCTGTTCTTGTAAACATCTCCAGTTGGAGACTAAAAGTATCATCAACTGCGTCAGGAGAAATAGCATTATTTACTTCCAACATCAAGTTGCGATCTACTAACCAAGTCGATGACATTGTCATTCCTCGAAATGCAAGCATCTCCTCGAAACTTGACATTTTTCGAATAATACCATTCTCAATGGCTTTTTTCTGACGTAATTCACCACTCTCAGAGATAATGTTAAAATCAGAGCAAGACCATTTTGATGCTGTTGATCGTTCTAAGATATCAACCTGCTTTTGAAGTTTGTAAGCATCAATCCAGTAATCGTCACCATCACATCGAGCAATGTAATCACCTTGAGCTAACTGACAAATATCAAGCCATGTTTTTGTGATACCTAGATTTTCTTGATGAAAAACAGCCTTAATCTTATCAGGGTATTGATTCGCATAGCGTTCAATAATCTGAGGAGAATGATCGCTGGAAGCATCGTCAACTAAAATGATTTCATAATCAAAATCACACTTCTGATTTAAGAAACTCCGAATAGCCTCTTCTATCCATGCCTCCTTATTATAATTTGTACAAATAATAGATACTTTCATTCCTTACCTCATTACTGAACCATTATTTTAAAAATCCCATTGACCATTACGTTGAATCAAACCAGTTGCCGAATCAACTTCAGATTCATTATTATAATCAAGGTCATCACGTGTTAATAATATAATTGGTGATTTTTCAGCTGGGACAAATCCAATCATTTGCCCATCTTTATCTCGGATTGTCACTTCCAATTTCAATTTCAAATCATTAACATTTGGAATATGACATGTATATTTAACCGTTTTTTTACCTGAACCTTGTGTCATATGCTCTTTTGAATTATCATTATAAATCCAAATATTGCGATCAATATCTGTAAATGATAACGCCACATAAGTGTCCATATCTTGAAGCATATTGTAGTTAACTTCAAAAGAAATTTCATCTTTTGGTGTTAGGCGTTTTTCAGACAACAATTTAATAGAAATATCAGAGATTTTTTCATCCCCTTCGACTTCACGTTCTTCTTGAACATTGTCATCATATTCTTTTTCAGTATTATCGTAACTATACTGGTTAGCAACATCATAAGGGTTACCGTATGCCTTAACCAAACCATTTTCAATTAGAACTGCACGGTTACAATATTTCTTAACTGCTCCCATATCATGAGTAACTAGAATAGTTGTCTTACCACTTTCTTTACGTTCTAGGAAGTAATCGTTACATTTACGTTGGAAAGCTTCGTCACCTACGGCAAGAACCTCGTCAAGGATAAGAACATCACCTTGTGCCTTAATTGCAACTGAGAAGGCTAAACGAACTTGCATGCCACTTGAATAGTTTTTTAGTTTTTGGTTCATGAAATCTTCAAGTTCTGCAAACTCAACGATGTCATCGTACATAGCATCAATCTCTTCAGTAGTAAATCCAAGCATGGCACCATTCATATAGACATTTTCACGTCCAGTCAGTTCAGGGTTAAAACCAACACCGAGTTCAATAAATGAAACCATTTTACCATTCACTGTAACAGAACCTTTTTCAGGAACGTAGATTTGAGAAATGATTTTTAAAAGTGTTGATTTTCCTGAACCATTACGACCAACGATTCCGAAAAAATCACCTTTGTGAACATCGAATGAAATATCTTTCAAGACATGTTGTTCTCGATACCCTTTTACCCCTTTAAATCTATTAACAAGGGCTGTTCGTAAACTATGTGTTGCTTCCGTTGGTAATTTAAAATATTTACTAACATGATCAACTTTTACTGCAATTTCTTTATCTGACATTATAGAATCTCCGCAAATTTCTTAGCATGCTTATGGAAAATATAATAACCAATTGCAAATACCACAAATGGAATTAGGTATGGCACAAGTGCAATGATATTATTATTAATCAATTCCCATCCACGCATATTTCCTGAATAAACGATAAAATGACGCATATCTTGAATAATTTGAGCAATCGGATTTAGCATCATAATCTTACCAATAGTAAAGTGTTTACGCTGCAAAATAAATGTCAATGAATAGATAATAGGTGTACCATACATACCTGCTTGAAGAATTACTTCCCAAATTGGTCCTAAATCACGATATTTAACAAATAAAGTTGACAATATAAATGCAACACCAGCAGCTAAAGCAAACAATTCAATAAACAATGGAATAATAACTAAGAATCCAAAATTTGGATGAATACCATTTAACAAAGCGAAAACAAAAACGACCACCATATTAATGGCATAGTTGATTGCTGCTCCAACAACTGAAGAAATGACAATAATTTCTTTTGAAAAGTTTAATTTACGCAGTAAATCCCCACGCGCAACAATTGAAAGCATTCCCATGTTAGTTGCTTCAGCAAAGAAGTTCCATGTCACCATACCAATTAACAAACCGATAGCATAGTGAGGAGTACCATCATCAAAACGCAAGAAACGGACAAATACTAAATACATAATTGTAAAAAGCATCAATGGTTTTAAAATTGACCACAAATGTCCAATTAAACTACCTTGATAGCGCAGTTTAAAGTCTGTTTTTACCATTTCTTTTAATAAGATTTTATTTTCTTTACTAAAGAACTTCATTTATTTCTCCTATAACCAAATTTGGTAATAATTAATGTTCTAAACACAAATGTATGAAAAGTACGGTTTTTTCGTAACCCATATTTATTCAAAGTTTTAATCCTTTGAATAAAAGATTTATCCATAATGGTTACGAAATTTTCAACCAAGTCTCTTTTTTCAGGGGTCAATGCTAAATCTAATAAAAAACGTGCTTGAGTTTGACTAGCATTAATCAACCACCAATATTTTTCGACTAGTTTATGCGGCTTAATCCAATTTTTCATGCGTTTAGTCCATGTACGCGCCCCCAACACATTAGTATCGTGTTGGCGATACAATTCAGTTGGGTAATCAACATAAGCAAGATTACCTAAAGCACTAGCAAGCAAAGCAAGATACCAATCGTGCATCAACAAATCTTCTGTTGATGTCCACAATTCAGCCAATGTATGATTTATCATTGCTGTACCACCAGTTACTGTGTTTTCAGTCAATTCTTGAACCAACTCAGTATTGGCATGATCAGACTGTGTTTTAATCATACTTTCATGTAAAACATTTAAATCTCGATCAACAATTTTCAAATCTGTATAAACCAATAAAGGTTTCTGACTATCATACTTTTGTGCTTCTTCTAAAGTAACTGCCAATTTATCTTCTAACCAAATATCATCTTGATCAGAAAAGAAATAGTAATCAGCTTTGCTATGTTTTAAAAGGGTATAAAAGTTTTTAATAACGCCAAAATTTTTACGATTGTCAGCATTAATAAAAACAATACGTGAGTCAAGCTGCGCATAGTGCTTAATAATTTCGGGTGTCGTATCACTAGAGCCATCATCACGAATATATAAATTCCAGTCTTTGACTGTTTGATTTTGAATACTTTCAATCTGTTCAGCCAAAAATTGTTCACCATTGTAGGTGGACATGAGAATATTAATTTTCATTTAAAAACAGTTCCTCATACTCTCCTACGATTTTTTCCCATGTGTAATTTTGCTTAACAATAGCACGCGCACGATTGCCATATCCTGTAAAATCATAATGTCCATCAGCATCATTAATCAAACATGAGAGATTACCTGATGTTTTATTCCAATAAAAAGCGCTGTGTCCAGCTACAGACTTATTGAAGGAAACATCAAGGACAAGATTTAATTTAGTATGACCTAAAGCTTCTAACAAGCCTGGATTTGTTCCGCCAACCTCATGACCATGGATATAGGCAAAGGCATTCTCACGAATATAATTGAGTAAATCACGATCATAAACAGTGCCAACAAACTTAACTCTGTGGTCGCGTTCAAAATTTGTTAAGTGCTTCAATTTTTCAAAATAGCTACTATTTTTATGGTTAGAAATAATAATCAAATCACGTCTAGTGTTCGATTTCATAAACTCACGAATAGCTGTTTCATAATTATTTTCTGGCACAAAACGACCAACAATTAGATAGTAGCCATTTTCTTTGGTTTGCCAGTTATCAAAACACTTTCTTACCTTATAATCATCTGCTGTTAAAGTTGATTTTTTCAAATCCGTTCCATAAGCAATGAAACGTGTCTTAGCCCCCGGATAAGACTCCTTAATATAAGTCTCGATACCGATATTATCTGAAATCACTAAATCAGCAGTCTTAGCCATAGCTTTTTCAGCATATTTTAAATAAGCTTGAACTGGTTTCGACCATTTTGAGCGTTTCCACTCAAGACCATCTGGATTCACATAAACTTTCCCACCTAGAGCATGAATTTTCTTTGCAAAAGGTGCAATAAATGCCCCAATTGTGTTACCCAAAATATAAAAAATAGGGTGTTCAATACCAGATCTTTTTACCATTTGAAGCCCATAAGTAATTGCCATCATATCATAAGCAATCACTCGTGCTGGACCAATTTTAGGTGCCTTGATGGTAAAACAATCTGCGCCCTCATATTTAAAATGCGTATGATGTTTATCATCACTTAAACAAGCGACGTGATAAACAATATCTGAGCTCTGCTTATTTTTTACCAACTCCTCAACAAAAGTCTCAAAGCCACCATACTTTGCAGGCAAACCTCGACTTCCGATGATGAATACATGTTGCATGGCACACTTCTCCATTCTAAAATACAATCAAAAATATTATACCATATTTTACATAAGCTGGCGATGGAAAAACGAAAGTAGCTAGAGCATACGGCTATCAAAGAATCAAAAAAACACCAGCATTTCTGCTGGTGTTCAATATTATCTAATTCCCAAAGCAATGCGGGCATAACGACTCATTTTATCAACTGTCCAAGCTGGGTACCAAACCAATTTAACTTCGGTATTAGTAACCTCAGGAATCTCACGCATTGCATCGTGAATCTGATCGGTAAGAAGATCCGCTAGTGGGCATCCCATTGTTGTTAGGGTCATATCAATTTCTGTATGTCCATTTTGCTCAAATCGGATTTCATAAACAAGCCCCAAATTAACAATATCAATCCCTAGTTCAGGGTCGATAACTGTTTCCAAAGTTTCAAGAATACGATCTTTAATCTTTGCGACATCTTCTTCTGTATATTTTTGTTCAGACATAAGCGAACCTCTTGACTATTTTTAATCTTCGATAAAATCACGGAGCTGTTTGCTACGGCTCGGATGGCGAAGTTTGCGAAGTGCTTTAGCTTCAATCTGACGAATACGTTCACGCGTCACATTGAAGACTTTACCAACATCTTCCAATGTACGCATTTTACCATCATCGAGACCAAAACGCAAGCGCAAGACGTTCTCTTCACGGTCAGTCAATGTGTCTAAAACCTCATCAAGTTGCTCACGAAGAACAACACGAGTTGTATAGTCTACTGGATTTTCAATAACTTCATCTTCAATGAAATCTCCAAGATGGCTATCATCTTCTTCACCGATAGGTGTTTCCAAAGAAACAGGTTCTTGAGCAATCTTCAAGATTTCACGAACTTTGTCAGGAGTCATATCCATACGTTCTGCAATTTGTTCTGGTGTTGGATCTTGTCCAAGTTCTTGAAGAAGGTTACGTTGTTCACGAACAAGTTTGTTAATTGTTTCAACCATGTGTACTGGGATACGGATTGTACGAGCTTGGTCAGCAATCGCACGTGTGATTGCTTGACGAATCCACCATGTAGCATAAGTTGAGAATTTGAAACCTTTTGAGTAGTCAAATTTATCAACAGCTTTCATCAATCCCATATTTCCTTCTTGGATAAGATCGAGGAATTGCATACCACGCCCAACATAACGTTTAGCAATAGAAACAACCAAACGCAAGTTAGCTTCTGCCAAACGTTGTTTAGCTTGAAGATCACCTGCTGCTACTGCAACAGCTAATTCTTTTTCTTCTTCACTTGACAACAAAGGCACAACCCCAATTTCTTTAAGGTACATACGAACTGGGTCATTAACCTTAGCAGAATTACTTCCAAGCAATTCTTCATCAGTCAATTCCTCTGGTTTTGGTTCTTCAACAACATATTTTGTTGATGGATTACCTTCTTTATCAGTAATTGAAATACCACCGTCTGTCAAACGTTCCAAAAGATCATCGATTTGATCAGCATCCAATGAAAATGGAATAACCAATTTTTCTGTCACTTCATCATCGACAGCTGTTCCGTTCTTTTTATGGTTACGAATAAATTCTGCAACTTGAACATTAAAAGTAGTAATTTCTTTTTCTTTTGCCATATTTTCCTCTATTCCATATTTCTTTTTTGGGCAATGAGATTTTCCAAAACCGCTAAAGCTGCGTCAACATCCCCAAGATTGCTAGATTCACGAATTAATTTACTTTGTTTTTGCAAATCCCTCTCTTGAAGCAAGTGGTTACGTTTCTGAATAATTTCTTCAACCTCGTTAGGCCCAACATCATCTGGTAGATTTTCCTCTAATACTTGATAATACATCTGCCGCGTTCGATCATCCAACTGCGCTAAATCATATGAAGAAACCTCCCCCTGCTGCATTAATAAATCATAGAGTGTCTGCAACTCACGGGTATCAAAAGTAAATTCTTCTCGATTTCTAAATTCATTAAGAAGATAATCATGCGTCAATAACCTTTGCATCAACTGACTTTCTGCTTTAATAATCGCAGAGATATTCTTTGATATCGGTAATTCAACAACCGTCACTCTTTGTTTGGCTGCTTCTGATTGAAGAACTGAGCGATTTTGAAGTCGCTCGCTATTTACCGATTGCTCAACTTGATAATAATCAAAGTCAGGCAATAAATCAGCCACCATATTAATATACGAATTTTGTGCCGTAATCGATGGTGATTGAGCAATGATTTTTGAAATCTTCTCTACATAAGCAATTTCAGCCTGAAGATTATCACTGTTTTCCGGTTTTAAGTACTGAATAAAGAATTCTGTACTACTAATCCGACTATTTTCAAGCAAGTTTGCTAAAGCTTGTGGAGAATTCTTTTGAATGAATTCATCCGGGTCCATCTGATCTGGAACTCGCACAATTTCAACATTAAAATCTTTTAAAAGTTCCAAAGACTTAGCAATCGCATTTTGTCCTGCATTATCACCATCATATGTCAAAATAACTTTTTTAGCATAACGCCTTAAATGCCTTACATGCTCTGGGGTCAAAGCCGTCCCCATCGAAGCAACAGCATTTTCAATACCAGCTCGATAAGCCGCAATGACATCCATAAAACCTTCCATTAAATAGACTTCATGTTTTTTCGACATTACAGGTCTCGCCTTATCTAGATGATACAACTCATAAGACTTATTAAATAAAGCGGTTGACCTAGTATTCTTATACTTAGCCTGCTTATTCTCTAAATCTTCTTTGGTCCAAATACGACCTGAAAAAGCAACAACTTGACCACTATCATCCGTCAGAGGAAACATGATTCGATTTTGAAAAGCATCATAAACGCGATTCGTGCGCTCAGACAAATTAAAAAGACCTGAAGCCATCAAAGCATTCTCTTCGTATCGTTTTGCAAGAGATTGATAAAGAAAATCAGGCTCATTTGGCGACAATCCAATGTTAAAATAATCAATCAATTCATCTGTTAAGCCACGTTGTGCTAGATAAGCTTTTGCTTCTTGACCTTCCTTCGTCGTTTTCAAAACAGCATTGTAGAACTTAGCCGCATCCTTGTGAATATCAATCAAAACTTGATTAGGATTTTGTGGCTTTGCTTGCGCCTGCTGCGTCTCAATCGGTAAAGAAATGCCCGCACGTTCAGCAACAAGATGAACACTTTCTAAAAAACTAATCTGACGATATTCTTCTAAAAACTTAAAAACATCTCCAGATTTTCCGCAACCAAAACAATGGAAAAATTGTTTGTCTTCTATAACATTAAAAGACGGTGTTTTTTCCTTATGAAATGGACAAAGTCCAACATAGTTGCGACCTGCACGTGTAAGATTGACCACTTCGCCAATAACATCAACAATATTAACGCTATTTTTTATCTCGGTAATTAACTCTTTGTCAATCGCCAAAAGACCACCTCCACGCACTATTCCCATTTTAGTTTTGTATTTCATTATAACATTTTGAATGTGATTTGTAAATTCTCAAAAATCGGACTTTATGAAAGATTTTTGGTATAATGGTACTAACAAAAATATATTGGAGGTTTTTCGAATGATTAAAGAACTTAAAGAATTTTTGTTCAAAGCAAACGTTCTTGATCTTGCTGTCGCAGTTGTTATGGGGGCTGCATTTAACGCTATCATTACTTCTCTTGTCGAAGATGTTATCACACCACTCTTCCTCAATCCTGCTCTGAAAGCTGCCGGTGTGGCTAAAATTGCTGACCTTTCTTGGAATGGTGTTGCTTACGGTAGTTTCTTAAGCGCCGTTATTAACTTCCTTATCGTTGGTACAACACTGTTTTTCGTAGTTAAAGCTGCAAATGCTGCCACTGCCCTTAGCAAAAAAGGTAAGGACGAGGAAGAGACTGAAGCTGCTCCAACTCAAGAAGAACTTCTTACAGAAATTCGTGACTTATTGAAAGAAAAATAATCTTTATAAGTCCTCAAAGCATAAAAAGAGACGCTTAGCGCCTCTTTTTTGTATCTAATGTTTAATTAGAATTTTTTACGTTTGCGAGCTGCTTCTGATTTGCGTTTACGTTTTACAGAAGGTTTTTCGTAGAATTCACGTTTACGTGATTCTTGAAGAGTCCCAGCTTTAGTCACAGAACGTTTGAAACGACGAAGTGCATCGTCAAGTGATTCGTTTTTACGTACTACTGTTTTTGACATGTGTTTCACCTCCTCAAGACATTGTAACATTTACACGTTCCTTACCATGATACATGAATTATATCAAAAAGTCAATCTAAAAACATGCATTATGTGACATTTTTTGTGATTTCTCTTATCACCCCAAAAAGCATTCTTGAAATAGAAAAAGAGCTGAAATACAAGCTCTTTTTTATTAGTTATCAATTTCATTTCCTGTCAATTGTGCAGCATCTGAAATGTATTGTTTGTATTTATCGTCTTTTGCTAATTTCTTAATAACTTTGTTAACTGTTTTAACCATTTCACCGCTACCCTTTGGCATAGCTACAGCTTTAGCGTCACCATCACCAGTTTTCAAAGCAAAGCTTGCTAGCGCTAAATCGGAATTCTGTGAAAGATATCCTTCGGCTACCGGTTTTTCAAGATCAACTGCTTGAACTTGACCAGATTTCAATTCATTAATCGCTTCTCCCATTGCTGTTAGAGAAATGATTTTTGAATCTTTCAATTGATCTTTAGCCAACCCCTCTTCGATAGTTCCTTTTTGGACTGCTACTTTGACGCCCGATAAACTGTCTACAGAATTATATTTATTAAGATCGCTCGCTTTAACCAGAACAGCATTTTCAGTTTCATAATATGGTTCTGAAAAATCATAAGCGTTTTTACGTTCTTTAGTTGCCGACAAGCCTGAAATCGCCATATCTGCTTTTCCAGTTTGAAGACTTGAAAGGACATTATCAAAACTCATTGAAGACAACTCAAGTTTTACACCTAGTTCATCAGCAATAGCTTTCGCTAATTCAACATCAGCTCCAACAATAGTATCCTTACCATCAACCAAAGCTTTAAATTCAAATGGTGCATAGTCAGGACTCATAGCCACGACTAATTTACCTTTTTTAACTACTTTTTCTTGTAAATTTTCATTTGATGAAGATCCACAAGCTGCCAACGTAAAAACAGAGACAAGCGCGAGTATCCCTAGAACAAGCTTTTTAATTTTCATATTTATTCTCTCTTCTCTTAAACTTATCTATATTTTATCTATCTTTTTGCAATTAGTCAACGATTTTTGAATAAAAATTCATTTTAATCATTAAACTATTTTTAATAGTTTTTCAAACAAGACGATAGCAAACTTAAGCCTTTTTTCAAAGTTTCTTGCTTGCAGGAATAACCCAATCTAACAAAACCTTCCTTGTCAAAACGATTTCCAGGAACCAAAAGAACACCGTATTCTTTCAACAAAGTCAGGCAAAAGTCTTCGATAGGAATACCAACATTTAATTTCACAAAGGACGTTGGTACTTCTGCTGGTTTTATGTAGGAAGCTTTTTCTTCCTTGCTAATCCACTGGTCAAGAATAGCTAAATTTTCTCTGATAATCTGACGATTACGCTCTAAAATCACATGCTTATGTTTTAAAGCTAAGCTAGCCACCATATCATCAAACACACCCGCACAAATCATTGTGTAATCTCGATAATCACGTAAGATATCTGCAACTTCATCACAAGCAGCAACCCAACCAACACGAATACCAGGTAATGAAAATGTCTTTGAAAGACTATTAACCGAAATCCCTCTGTCATACAAATCAATAATAGATGAAACTTTTTGATTTGTAAAAGGGCGGTAGACTTCGTCAGACAAAATATAAGCATCACAAGATTTAGCAATTTCAACCAATTCACGTAGGTAATTATCGTCCATGACTGCACCAGTTGGATTGTTAGCATTATTAATACAAATCATTTTAGTATTTGGACGAATCATTTGACGTAGCTCAAATAAATCTGGAAGCCAGCCATTTTCTTCCTTAACTTGCCATAAATCAACTTCTGCTCCTAAAGACTTTGGAATATCATAAAGTTGCTGATAAGTTGGATAGATAGAAATAACATGATCACCTGGTTCAATCAGTCCGTACAGCACCAACATATTAGCTCCGGTGGCACCGTTTGTCTGAAGAATTTGACTTTCTGTCACAAAATTATACAAACTACTGACTGCTTTTTTAAATTCTGGAGAGCCTTCAATCCAACCATAGTTTAATTTTTTTGACAGTAATTCTTGATAAAATTTCTCTTTTGATTCACCTGTTAGATCAAACAACTCTTGTAAAGTCAAAGCTTCAATAGACACACCAGCAATATCATATTTAGCTTCTCTCTCATGGACGTTAAGCCATTCTTCAACTCCAAATCGTGGTAATTTCATCGCATACCCCTTCTGACTTTCTAAGATTATTTTACCATTCACAAGGAAAAACCGAGAGCAATTACCCTCAGTTTCCTTCCATTTTTATTCTGACGTTGAACTAGTCTGCGTATAAGTCGATGCTTTTTCAATCCAAGCATCAAATTCGCCTGTTTTCTTAGCCTTTTTAATGACTTTATTGACAGAAGAAATTAGCTTTTTATCACTTCCTTTAGCAAAAGCTACAGCGTATGCATCAGTATCTGTTGATTTTAAAGACATATCTGCAATGGTTAAATCAGGATTTTGTGAAATATATCCTTCTGCAATAGCTTTTTCTAACACAACCGCTTGAAGTTGATTACTTTTTAGTTCATTAATCATCTCTCCATTTGAAGTAAGAGAAACAAGTCTTGAATCGGGTAATTGATCTTTAGCAATATTTTCTTGAATAGAACCTTTTTGGGCACCAACTGATTTTCCTGCCAAACTTTCTAAAGTTGGATAAGTTGCGACATCTGCTTTTTTCACAATCACAACATTTTCAGCTTCATAATAGGCATCTGAAAAATCATAAGCCTTTTTACGTTCATCAGTCACTGAAATTCCCGCAATAGCAATATCAGCTTTTCCAGAAGTCACCGAAGCAAGGACATTATTAAAGGACATGACTGAAAAATCTGCTTTGACATTTAACTCTTTGGCGATGGCCTTTGCAAGCTCAATATCAGCTCCAACCAAAGTATCTTTGCCATCAATCAATGTTTTAAATTCAAATGGTGCAAATTCTGACTCAGTTGCAATAACTATTTTACCTTTATTTTGAATACTTTTTTGACTTGTTCCCGAAGATGAACAAGCGGTCATGCTTCCTACTGCTAAAAGTAGAAATAAACCTCCTAAAAACTTCTTCATACCATCTCTCCTTAATTGTTTGATTCACTTGTTGACAAGTTATAAGCGTCTTGAACAAATTGATCAATTTTACCTGAATTTTTCAACTCTTTGATAACTTTATTAACTTCTTTCGTCAATTTGTCATCTCCTTTAGGGAGAGCAACAGCATAGGCATCAGCATCGTCGTTTTTCAATTTGATGTTTGAAATTGTTAAGTCATCATTATTTGCTGCATATCCTTCTGCAATTGGTTTTTCTAAAACAACAGCTTGGATTTGACCATTTTTCAACTCATTGATCATTTCACCATTTTGCGTCAAGGCAACAACTTTTGATCCCTTCAATTGTTCAGAGGCAACAGTTTCTTGGATAGAACCTTTTTGTGTTCCAACTGACAAACCATCTAGTGAACTTGTTTTTGTATATTTATCAAGGTCAGTTTTCTTAATCAAGACAACATTTTCTGATTCATAGTAAGGTTCTGAGAAATTATAAGCTTTCTTACGTTCAGGTGTTGCAGAAATACCTGAAATAGCTACATCTGCTTTTCCAGATTGAAGACTTGCCAAAACATTATTAAATGACATTGATGAAAATTTTACTTTAACGCCAAGTTCTTCACCAATCGCTTTAGCAATCTCTACATCAGCACCAACAATTGTATCTTTACCGTCAACCAAAGTTTTAAATTCAAATGGCGCGAATTCAGGATTCATGGCAACAACAAGTGTTCCTTTGTCCTTAACATCAGAAACTGATGTATCTTTTTGATTATTTGATCCGCATGCTGTTAACAAAAAGGCTGAGGCAACAAGGGCTAACCCACCAAACATTTTACTTACTTTCATAGTCATTTTCTCTTTTCTTTTTTGATATGTATACATTTTATGTAATATTTATACATTTGTCAACCCTAAATTTATAAAAATTCAATATTTTTTGTATTTTTCTGTATATACATAAAAAGGCGAGGTTGTTAAACCAACCTCACCCATTTTAAACTATACTTTATTTGCTGTGCCAGATTTCATCATTGTATTGTTCGATAGTACGGTCAGATGAGAAGAATCCTGCTTTAGCAATATTCTTGATAACTTTTGTCATCCAAGATTTTTGATCTTCGTAATCAGCAAGCATTTGTTCTTTAACAGCAATGTATTCTTTAAGGTCAATCAATGTCATGAACCAGTCTTTGTTAATCAATTCATTATAGAGACGTTCAAGACGTTCAACATTACCATGTTTAACCAATTCATCACTAACAATAAAGTCTACTGCTTCTTTGATGACAGGATCATTTTCATAGTAATCAGTTGCTACGTAACCTTGAGTTGCATAAAGATCAATGATTGTATCTGAATCTTTACCGAATGTATAAATATTATCCATACCAGCAAGTTCAGCGATTTCAACGTTGGCACCATCCATTGTACCAAGCGTCAAAGCACCATTAAGCATGAATTTCATGTTACCAGTACCTGAAGCTTCTTTAGAAGCAAGAGAGATTTGTTCTGAAATATCTGTCGCAGGAATCAAGTGTTCAGCTACAGTAACATTGTAGTTTTCAACTAAGTGAACATTTAGGTATTTGTTTACTTCTGGGTCGTTGTTAATCAATTCAGACAAGCAAAGAATCAAGTGAATAACATCTTGTGCAATGATGTATGCTGGTGCTGCTTTACCACCAAAGATAACAGTAATTTTACGTTCGGGTAGGTTACCACGTTTGATTTCAAGGTATTTATGAATGACATAAAGTGCATTCATTTGTTGACGTTTGTACTCATGGAAGCGCTTGATTTGTGTATCAATAATTGAGTTTTCATCAAGGTCAATACCTTTATTATCTTTAAGGTAACGTTTAAGTGCAAGTTTATTATTGTGTTTGATTTCAGCTAATTTAGTATGAACAGCTTCGTCATCAGCAAATGCTAACAATTTTTCAAGTTTAGTTGCATCAGTAAGGTATTCATCACCAATAAGTTCTTTAAGGTAATCTGCTAAATCTTGGTTAGCAAATTCAAGCCAACGACGGAAAGTGATACCATTTGTTTTGTTATTGAATTTTTCAGGGTAAATGTCATAGAATGGTTTCAATTCACTATTTTTAAGGATTTCAGTGTGAAGAGCAGCTACACCATTTACTGAAGTTGAGAAGTGAATATCCATGTGAGCCATGTGAACACGACCTGATTCATCAATGATTTGAACAGCTGGGTCTGAATATTGACTAGCAACAAGTTTGTTTAATTTTTCAATGATTGTTACCAAGTGAGGGACAACTTCATTGAGGTAATCAAGAGGCCATTTTTCAAGCGCTTCAGCCAAGATTGTGTGATTAGTGTAACCAACCATGCTTTTCACGATTGAAACAGCTTCTTCAAATTCAATACCATGTTTTTCAGTCAAAAGACGAATCAACTCAGGAATAACCATTGATGGGTGAGTATCATTGATTTGAACATAAGCGTAGTCAGCTAAATCGTGAAGATTTGAACCACGTTCAAGAGCTTCATCAATCAATAGCTGTGCTGCATTTGACACCATGAAATATTGTTGGTAAATACGAAGCAATTCACCATTACGATCTGAATCATCTGGATAAAGGAAAAGTGTCAAGTTTTTCTTGATTTCTGTTTTATCAAATGAAATACCATCGTGAATCAATCCATAGTCAAGGCCATCAATATCAAACAAGTTCAAGTAGTTTTTAGTATCACGTTTGTAACCCAAAACATCGATGCGGTCTAGACGAGATTTAAGCGTAAAATCTTTAAATGGCACATCATAACTGATGTCAGTTGGAACAAGCCATGAATCTTTTTCAATCCAGTAGTTTGCTTCTGCTTCTTGTTGATTGTCCACAAAAACTTGTTTGAATAGACCACAGTGATAGTTAAGACCAACACCTTCGCCGTTGATGCCAAGAGTTGACATTGAATCGATGAAACATGATGCCAAACGTCCAAGACCACCATTACCAAGTGAAGGTTCAAGTTCAACATCTTCTACTTCTGCGATTGATTTCCCAGCTGCAGCAAGTTCAGCTTTAACATCTTTATAGATGCCAAGGTTAATCAAGTTATTTGATAGTAATTTACCGATAAGGAATTCAGCTGAAATGTAGTAAACTTTACGTTTTGCAGTGTTTTTTGGCTTTTCAGCAGCTAATTCTTTAACGTAGTGTAAAAGTGCTACATAGATGTCTTCGTTACTCAATTCAGCAAGTTTTTGACCTTTTGATGCTAAGTAATCTGTAAATTTAGTTGTCATTGTAATATCCTTTTTCTTTTTTATTTAAATGTATTTTTGCGGCTGTAAAGGGCAGTAATGTCTTTCAAGAAAGCTTTGCGTTCATCTGTCAAATCTTCTTTTAACATACGCCATTGCCAGTTGCCACCAACAGTATTTGGAATGTTCATGCGAGACTCAGCTGGTTTGTCTAGAATGTCTTGCATAGTCGCAATTGCAATATCACTAACCGTTGCAAACAAGGTACGAAGCATTGTTTGTGTGATTGGTTCGCCTTCATGACGATGCGTATAAGCATCAACAAATGCCTTTTGTTCATCTGTTAAGTTGTCATACCAACCATTAACGACTTCATTATCATGTGTACCATTGTAGGCAATACTATTTTTGTTACAGTTATGAGGAGCATCGATGCTCTTTCCTTCTGTATCATAGAAGCCAAATTCAAGAATTTTCATACCTGGGAAAGCTGTATCTGTTAGCAACTGCTCAGCTTTAGCATCAATATAACCAAGATTTTCAGCGATGATTGGCAGTTCACCTAGTTCGTCACGAACCACATCAAACAAAGCACGTCCAGGACCAGGTTGCCAGCTACCATCATTAGCTGTTTCGTAATCACCTCGAATTTCCCAATAATCTGAGAATCCTTTAAAATGGTCGATACGAAGAAGATCATACAATTTAATACCTTCATTAATACGGTAAACCCACCAAGCATAATTTGTTTTCTTATGATTTTCCCAATCATAAATTGGGTTACCCCAGAGTTGACCATCATCACTAAATGAATCAGCAGGGACACCAGCAATGCAAAGTGGATTCTTTTCAGCATCTACTTTGAACAGTTCTGGCATTGTCCAAACTTCAACACTATCAGCTGAGACGTAGATTGGCATGTCACCAATGATTTTAATACCATTTTTATTAGCGTAAGCTTTAAGTTCAGCCCATTGTTGGTAAAAGAAATATTGTGTAACTTTATGATAAGTAATCGCATCTTTTAGTTTTTCGCGATAAGCATCAAGAGCTGTCTCTTCACGGCGAACAACTGCTTTATCATCCCATTCTTGCAAAGCTTTATTTCCAAAGAACTCTTTGATTGCCATGAATTCTGCGTAATCTTTTACCCAACTTGCTTCTTTTTCAAACTCAGCTAAAGCTTTTTGGTTATCAGAATTTTGCATAAATTCTGCAACTGCTTTATCTAAAATCGGACGACGAGCTTCAAAAATGCGAGCGTAATCAACATTTTCTAAATCATCTCCAAAGTTGACTGTTTCATAATCTTCTTTTGCTAAAAAGCCTTGTTTGGCAAGTAATTCTAAGTCAATTAAATGTGTGTTCCCAGCTGTTGCTGAGAATGATTGATAAGGGGAGTCACCATAACTAGTCGTTGTTAATGGTAGGATTTGCCAATATGTTTGGTCTGTTTCAACTAAGAAATCAACGAAGTCATAAGCTTCTTGACCAAATGTTCCCACCCCTTGTTTGCCGGGTAATGATGTGATATGCATCAGTACACCACTTGCACGTTTTTCCATATGTTTTCTCCTTTATCAACGATCTTTACATTGCAAATTATAACGCAAGCGTTTGCGTAAGTCAATCATTTTTTGTAAAAAATATAAAAAAACACCCTAACCGCTAAAACTAATAGCAATTAAGGCGTCTTTTCTTTGATAAAAGCTCCACTAGTGAAGTGATTTATTCGTCTTCAACATGTAATTGACGAACACTTTCACGTTCTCTCAATGTAAATGGAACAATGACTTTTTCAGTAATAGCTGTTTCAGGTGATTTAATCAATTCGACTAATCTTCTGAAACTTGTTCGGCCCAGATTAGCAACATTAATATCAAAAGTTGTCATATATGGGTGAATCAATGTTGAGTAAGCAGAGTTATTGAAGGTGATAATAGAAATATCATCTGGCACCTTCAACTGATAATATGATAAGAATTGTGCCAAGCGAACTGAAATCGTATCAGCAATGACAATCAGGGCAGTTGCTTTACTTGACTCAATTTTCTCAATTAGTTCTTCCAATATCATTGGATCTCTTCGATCAAACAGAAGAGCTTTTTCACTTGTGAGTCCGAGTTTCTCCATACCACGAAGGAAACCAAAATAGCGTTCTGATGATACTTCAGATTTTAAATCATCAGTAATGAATAAAATCTCACGGTGACCTTTTTGATAAAGGTATTCTACCGCTTTTTTACCCATTAGTTGGTTATCATTATCTATATAAGTAATATCATTTTCGAAACCTTCGGGAGCGCCGACAATCACAAATGGTACATTATTGTCCATCAAATATTTACGGACAGGATCTTCTGGATCAGAGTATAAGATAATAAATCCATCTACACGTTTCTGACGATACATTAATTTTACTTGTTCTTCTAATTCATCAACTGTCATACCGGTTGCAATAGAAACTGTAAAATCATTTAATTTCGCTTCGCTAGTTATAGTAGAAAGAATTTGCATAAAGAATGGTTCGTTTAAACGATCTGGTGTGATTAAAGGTGGAAAAATCAAACCAACATTATATGTTAGCCCACTGGCTAACATTTGGGCAGCAACATTAGGAACATATCCTAACTCTGCCATCGCTTTCCGAACTTTATCTTTTGTTTTCTGAGAAATGGATTTATTATCCTTCAAAACACGGCTGACCGTCGAAGGATTAACACCAGCTTTAGCCGCTACATCTTTAATTGTAACCATCTAAGTCTCCTTTGCAACTAACATTTTATAATAGATTTACTGCACTGACAAGGTTTTAGAGGTAAAAACTCTTATTTTTATCCCCTATTATACATAAATAAGAATTTTCCGCAATTGTTTGCTTTATTTTGTCAATTTTTTAGAGACATACTCTCTTTTTGGCTTATTTTATAGTAAAAACTGACCAACTTATACTAGATTGATGCTCTTTTTATTAGTCTATTTATTTAAGAGTTCAAGTTTTTTTAATTTTTTTACTAAAAACTCTTGACAATAACTGCAAACGGTTGCATAATATAAGTGTAAATAATATTACTAATCTTTCTCTAGGAGGGGAAACTCATGAAGAAGAACACATGGAAAAAAATGGTCCTTGCTGGTGCAGGTTTAACACTTGCTGGAAGCGTTTTAGTTGCTTGTTCGAATAACTCATCAACAAAATCATCTTCTGCTTCTGACAGCAAGACAATCAAACTTTGGGTACCAACAGGTGCTAAAAAATCTTATACAGACGTTGTTAAGAAATTCGAAAAAGAATCTGGCTACTCTGTAAAAATGGTAGAATCTAACGATTCAAAAGCACAAGAAAACGTTAAGAAAGATCCGCAAAAAGCTGCTGATGTCTTCTCACTTCCACATGACCAACTTGGTCAATTAGTTGAATCAGGTGTTATTCAAGAAGTTCCTGAAGATTATGCAAAAGAAATTGCTGCTAACGATACTGATCAAGCAGTTGCTGGTGCAAAATACAATGGTAAAACTTATGCTTTCCCATTTGGTATCGAATCACAAGTTCTCTTCTATAACAAATCAAAACTTTCAAGTGACGATGTTGCTAGCTACGAAACAATCACAAGCAAAGCTTCATTTGGTGCAACATTTAAAGCTATGAATGCTTATGCAACTGCTCCACTCTTCATGTCAGTTGGTGACACACTATTTGGTGAAAATGGTGAAACAGTTGACGGTACTAACTGGAGTAACGATGCTGGTGTATCAGTTCTTCAATGGATTGCTGATCAAAAATCAAACAAAGGTTTCGTTAACTTGACTGCTGAAAATGCAATGTCTAAATTCGGTGACGGAAGCGTTGCTTCACTTGAATCAGGCCCTTGGGATCTTAAAGCTGCACAAGACGCTGTTGGTAAAGATAATCTTGGTATTGCTGTTTATCCAAAAATCTCAATTGGTGGTAACGAGGTTCAACAAAAAGCTTTCCTTGGTGTGAAACTCTTTGCTGTTAACCAAGCTCCTGCAGGTTCAGATACAAAACGTATCGCTGCTTCATACAAACTTGCTTCTATGCTTACTAGCGCAGAAAGCCAAGAAAACCAATTCACTTACGAAGGTCGTAACATTATTCCTGCTAACAAAGAAGTTCAATCATCAGATAAAGTTCAATCAGATGAATTGGCTCAAGCAGTTATCAAGATGGCTTCATCATCAGACTACACAGTTGTAACACCTAAACTTAGTCAAATGACTACATTCTGGACTGAAAGCGCTGCACTTCTCAGCGATGTCTACAATGGTAAAATTCAAAGTGGTGACTACCTCGCTAAATTGCAACAATTTGACAAAGATTTAGCTAATGCTAAGTAAGATGTTCTGAAGTGGGGAGTTACATCCCCACTTTATTTTTAGGGAAACTCTTGTCGGAGTTATTGCTAAGAACTTTAAGATTAAATTTTTAGCAGTGACTTCCAACAAGATTAATAAAAGGAGTTTTGTATGACTAATTCACACTATTTTGACAGTGTATCAGTTACTGAGGCTTTTAAAAAAGGAAAATTTGATACCAAACTATCATTTCTGATTATGGGATTCTCAAATTTTTACCATAAACAGATTATTAAAGGTTGCTTGTTTTTACTATCAGAGATTCTTTTCTTAATCACTTTCTTCTCTCAGATTATTCCAAACTTACAAGGATTAATCACTCTGGGAACACACCAACAAGGTCTTGTTGAACAAACCGTCAACGGGATTAAGATGAAAGTTGCTGTTGATGGCGATAACTCAATGTTAATGCTTATCTTCGGTCTTGCTTCTCTTATCTTCTGCCTTGTTTTTGCTTACATTTATTGGTGTAACCTTAAGAGCGCTAGAAATCTTTACGTCATCGATAAAGAAGGTTTGAAAGTTCCTACCTTTAAAGAAGACTTTGAAACATTGGCAAACGGTCGTTTCCACATGACTTTGATGGCAGTCCCAATGATTGGGGTTCTTCTCTTCACTATCTTGCCATTAATTTATATGATTTGTTTGGCCTTCACAAGTTATGACCATAATCATTTACCACCGAAAAGTTTGTTTGACTGGGTTGGTTTTGCTAACTTCGGTAACATCTTTAATGGTCGTATGGCAGGAACATTCTTCCCAGTCTTGTCTTGGACATTAATTTGGGCAGTCTTTGCCACTGTTACTAACTTCTTCTTTGGTATTGTTCTTGCATTAATCATTAATACTAAAGGATTGAAATTGAAAAAAATGTGGCGTACTATCTTCGTTATCACAATTGCTGTGCCACAATTCATTTCACTTCTTATCATGAGAAACTTGCTTAGTGATGCTGGTCCAGTTAATGCATTCCTTGAAAAAATTGGACTTATCTCAGCAGCAAACCCATTGCCATTCCTTTCTGATCCACTTTGGGCTAAATTCTCAATCATTATCGTTAACATGTGGGTAGGTATTCCTGTCACAATGCTTGTTGCTTCAGGTATTATCATGAACCTACCACAAGAACAAATTGAAGCCGCTGAAATCGATGGTGCCAATAAATTCCAAATCTTTAAATCAATCACATTCCCTCAAATCTTACTTGTGATGATGCCAAACTTGATTCAACAATTTATCGGTAACATCAACAACTTCAACGTTATCTACCTTCTTACTGGTGGTGGTCCTACTAACTCTAACTTCTACCAAGCTGGTAGCACAGACTTGCTTGTTACTTGGCTCTACAACTTAACAGTTACTGCAGCTGACTACAACCTTGCTTCTGTTATCGGTATTCTTATCTTTGTTCTTTCTGCTGTATTTAGTCTCTTGGCTTACACAAGAACAAGTTCTTACAAGGAAGGGGTTGCTAAATAATGAAAAACAAAAAACGTTTAACACTGACATTTGTCTATATTCTATTGATTGTTTTATCAATCATCTGGCTCTTTCCAATTGTTTGGGTTGTTCTTACTAGCTTCCGTGGCGAAGGAACAGCATACGTTAACTACTTCATTCCAAAAACTTGGACGCTAGATAATTATATTAAACTGTTTACTTCAGATGCCTTCCCATTTGGGCAATGGTTCTTGAATACTTTATTTGTTGCTTCTGCAACATGTGTCATTTCAACATTTATTACTGTTGCCATGGCTTACTCACTCAGCCGTATCAAATTCAAACACCGTAATGGTTTCTTGAAACTAGCTCTTGTGCTTAACATGTTCCCTGGTTTTATGAGTATGATTGCTGTATACTACATCCTCAAAGCTTTCAACCTTGACCAAACATTATTAGCTCTTATCTTAGTTTACTCAGCTGGTGCGGCCCTTGGCTTCTACATTGCTAAAGGATTCTTTGATACGATTCCTTACTCACTTGATGAATCTGCCATGATTGATGGAGCAACTCGCGCTGATATTTTCTTTAAAATCACTCTCCCTCTATCAAAACCAATCATTGTCTACACAGCGCTTATGGCTTTCATCGGTCCTTGGATTGATTTCATCTTTGCCAAAGTTATCCTTGGTGATGCAACCAACAAGTACACTGTTGCCATTGGACTCTTCTCAATGTTGCAACAAGATACTATTAATGACTGGTTCATGTCATTCACTGCTGGTTCAGTTCTTATCGCTGTTCCAATCACATTGCTCTTCATGTTTATGCAAAAATACTACGTCGAAGGCATTACTGGTGGTTCAGTTAAATAAGAAGAAGTTCAATCACTTCTCCCCTTCTATTATTAATTATCAAAAAAAGCTTGGAACATTTGTTCCAAGCTTTTTAAGTACATGAATACCGACTATATAATAGGAAGAAAAGTTTTTATTTTTACCAGAATTCACGTAAGAAATCGTCTTTCAAACGTTCACGATAAAAAAGTTCATTAAGATTTTCTTCCTCAAAAACTCGAAGTAAATTTAACATATCATAAGCCAAATCCAAGTTAGGTAAATCCTTACGTGGCACCCACTTAATCTCTCCCTCATTAGTAGAATGAATGTCACCTTCAAACTCAGACGTTCGGTACAAGAAAACAAGATAGCGTTCATCTTCTTTTGTATACCAATGTTTCATACCGACTAACTGAGGGTTCTTAATGACTAAGCCAGTTTCTTCTTTAACTTCACGGATAACCGACTCAACTAGCCCTTCATGAGCTTCAATATGCCCTCCTGGAAGAGCATATCCTGACCATGAATAACGTTTTGGGTCACGAATTTGCATAACGACATTTCCTTGACCATCTTCAATCAAGCACATATTAGTTAAAATCACACGTTGTGCACGAGACATGATTTATCTTTCTCCTCTCCTAATCCATCGCTTTTAACTCTAGTACCATATCACGCAATTGAGCAGCAAGTTCGAAATCAAGCATTTCAGCAGCTTCATGCATTTGTTTTTCAAGCTTCTTGATTGCTTCTTTACGCTCAGTTTTGTTCATACTGCTGTAGTCTAGTGTATCTTCAGCTACATCAGTATCTGTTGCTTTAGAGATAGCAATCAAATCTCGAATATCTTTCTTAATAGTTTGTGGGACAATACCATGTTCTTCGTTATAGCGCATTTGAATCTCACGACGACGAGCGGTTTCATCCATGGCTTTTTGCATAGATTCGGTAATCTTATCAGCGTACATAATAACATGACCTTCGCTGTTTCGAGCTGCACGTCCAATCGTTTGAATCAAACCTCGTTCATTACGAAGGAAACCTTCTTTATCCGCATCAAGAATAGCAACTAAACTAACTTCTGGTACGTCAATCCCTTCACGCAGCAAATTAATCCCAATCAGAACATCGAAAACACCCAGACGCAAATCGCGAATAATTTCCGTACGCTCTAAAGTTTTAATATCTGAGTGCATGTACTTAACTTTGACACCCATTTCTTTGAGGTAATCGGTCAAGTCTTCTGCCATCTTCTTGGTAAGCGTTGTAATAAAGGTACGTTCACCTTTTTCGACACGAGCATTGATTTCACCAAGCAAATCATCCATTTGTCCCATGGTTGGACGGACTTCAACTTCCGGATCAAGAAGGCCTGTCGGACGAATGATTTGTTCGACGATTGTGTCTGTTTGCTCAAGTTCATAATCACCTGGTGTCGCTGATACGTAGACAATCTGATGAACATGGCTTTCAAACTCCTCACGACGAAGTGGACGGTTATCAAGAGCACTTGGAAGACGGAAACCATAGTTAACCAACATTTCCTTACGAGAGCGGTCTCCGTTATACATTCCCTTAATTTGCCCCATCGTCATGTGACTTTCATCAACCATAATAAGAAAATCTTCTGGGAAGAAATCAAGAAGTGTGAATGGCGGTTCACCTTCTGAACGTCCATCCATGTGACGTGAGTAATTTTCGACACCGTTTGTGTACCCCATTTCACGGAGCATTTCAACATCATACTCAGTTCTTTGACGAATTCGCTGCGCTTCAATGAGCTTACCTTCAGCCTCGAACTGCTTAACTTGTTCTTCCATTTCTTCCAAAATGTTTTTAATAGCATGTTCCAAATGTTCTTCATTTGTCATAAAGTGAGTGGCAGGGAAAATGGCCAAATGTTCGACTTCGCCAAGAACTTTACCTGTCAAACTTTCAATTTCTCGGATACGATCAATTTCATCACCGAAAAATTCTACTCGAAAGGCATGTTCATCACGGCTCGCTGGGAAGATTTCCACGACATCACCGCGCACACGAAAACGACCACGTTGAAAATCAATATCATTTCGTTCAAATTGAATATCAACAAGGTCATTTAATAATTGGTCACGTGAGATTTCCTGACCTGGACGAAGACTCACAACGCTATCAGCATACTCTTTTGGTGAACCCAAACCATAAATACATGACACAGAAGCTACAACAATAACGTCATTACGCTCTAACAAAGCTGATGTTGCTGAGTGGCGTAGCTTATCAATTTCATCATTGACTGAGCTATCTTTTTCAATATAGGTGTCACTTGATGGCACATAGGCTTCCGGTTGGTAGTAATCATAATATGAAACAAAATATTCAACAGCGTTATCTGGGAAAAATTCTTTAAACTCCCCGTACAACTGACCTGCCAGCGTTTTATTATGGGCGATAACAAGCGTTGGTTTATTAACTCTTGCAATAACCTGACTCATCGTATAGGTCTTACCGGTACCAGTGGCACCAAGGAGAATTTGAGACTTTTCTCCTCCTTCAATATTATCAACTAATGTCTCAATCGCTTGTGGTTGATCACCAGAAGGTTCGTATTTAGAGACTAGTTTAAACTGATTATCTTCTATTCTATCAATCATAATATTCCTCAAAATGTCATTTAATACCTTCATTTTATCATAAATAAGGGTAAAATACTCTCTTTAGATATTGAGAAATCAACCTCCTCACTCTTCATGTTAGGTTTTCTAACATGAGTTGAAATCTAAAGTTGCTTAACTGTCTGAATTTTGATATAATTAATGCAATCTATTCAAAAGGAGACTTACATGAAGCACAAATTGAAAGCTATTATGCTAGCAATGGTTTCTGCAATCTTTGTGTTTGGTGTAGATGCTAAAGCAGATACAATTAGTATCGTATCTGACACAGCATACGCACCATTCGAATTTAAAGATTCAGATCAAACTTATAAAGGTATTGACGTTGACATTATTAATGAAGTCGCAAATCGAGAGGGTTGGGATATCGATATGACATTCCCTGGTTTCGATGCTGCTGTTAATGCTGTTCAAGCTGGTCAAGCCGATGCTCTTATGGCTGGTACAACAGTTACAGAGGCTCGTAAAAAAGTCTTCACATTCTCAGATACTTATTACGATACCGCTGTTGTTGTCTACACTCGTAGCGATGCTAAAGTGTCTAACTATAAACAACTTTCAGGTAAAACTGTTGGTGTTAAAAACGGTACTGCTGCTCAAGCATTCCTAAAGGAAAACCAAAAGAAATACGGTTATAAAATCAAAACATTTGATACTAGTGACTTGATGAACAATAGTCTAGATGCTGGTTCAGTTTACGCTGCTATGGATGACCAACCTGTTGTCCAATACGCAATCAGTCAAGGTAAAAACTATGCTATCAATATCGATGGAGAAAAAGTCGGAAGCTTCGCATTTGCTGTTAAAAAAGGAAGCAAATACGAATACCTTATTGATGAATTTAACCACGCATTTGCCGAAATGAAAAAAGACGGTACTTACGATGCTATCATGGCAAAATGGCTTGGTGATTCTGAAAAATCTGATGACAAATCAAGTGTTGTTACATCAAGCAGCCTAAAATTAACTGGAGACGCTTCTGCAAAAGCAACACCTGTTAAATCAACTTACAAAATCGTCATGGATTCTTCATTTGCCCCATTTGAATACCAAAATGACTCAGGCAAATACGAAGGAATCGACGTTGACTTAATTAAAGCTATCGCAGAACAACAAGGTTTCAACATCGAAATATCAAATCCTGGTTTTGACGCTGCACTTAACGCTGTTCAAGCTGGTCAAGCTGACGGTGTTATGGCAGGTATGTCAATCACTGATGCTCGTAAAGAAATCTTCGATTTCTCAGATCCATATTATACTTCAAACATCTTGCTTGCTGTTAAAAAAGGAAGCTTTGTTAAATCATATGAAGATTTAAACGGCAAAACTGTTGGAGCTAAAAATGGTACATCATCATACACATGGTTGTCTGAACACGCTGCTCAATACGGCTACACACTTCGTGCTTTCGACGAAGCATCAACTATGTATGATAGTTTGAACTCAGGTTCAATTGACGCTCTTATGGATGATGAAGCCGTACTTCGTTACGCTATCAAACAAGGTCGTAACTTTGAAACACCAGTTGATGGCGAAAAATCTGGTGAATACGGATTTGCTGTTAACAAAGGTACTAACCCTGAACTACTTGAAATGTTCAACAATGGTCTTGCAGCACTTGTCAAATCAGGTGAATACGATAAAATCGTAAGCAAATACCTTGGCTCATCAGACGAGAAGAAATCAACTTCATCAAGTGTTGATGAAACAACTATTTGGGGACTTATCAAAAACAACTACTCACAATTGCTTTCAGGTCTTGGAACAACTCTTAGCTTGACATTGATCTCATTTGCAATTGCAATGGTTATTGGTATCATCTTTGGTATGATGGCAGTTGCACCAAATAAGGTTCTTCGTACAATCTCAGCAATCTTTATTGACGTTGTTCGTGGTATTCCATTGATGATTGTGGCAGCCTTCATCTTCTGGGGAATTCCAAACCTCTTTGAATCACTAACTGGTAAACAAAGCCCAATCAATGATTTCCTAGCTGCAACAATCGCCCTTTCATTGAATGCTGGTGCTTATATCGCTGAAATCGTTCGTGGTGGTATTGAAGCTGTTCCTAAAGGACAAATGGAAGCTAGCCGAAGCTTGGGCATCTCATACGGTAAGACAATGAAAAAAGTCATCTTACCACAAGCCGTTCGCGTGATGTTGCCAAACTTCATCAACCAATTCGTTATTTCATTGAAAGATACAACTATCGTATCAGCAATTGGTCTTGTTGAACTCTTCCAAACAGGTAAAATCATTATCGCTCGTAACTACCAATCATTCCGTATGTACGCTATCTTAGCAATCATCTACCTTGTAATGATCACCCTTTTGACTCGTTTAGCAAAACGTCTAGAAAAGAGGCTTAAATAATGGCAGAATTAAAAATTGATGTTCAAGATTTGCATAAATCTTATGGAGATAATGAAGTCTTAAAAGGAATCACAACCCAATTCCACGAAGGTGATGTTGTATGTATCATCGGCCCTTCAGGTTCAGGAAAATCAACTTTCCTTCGTACTCTTAACCTTCTTGAAACAATCACAAGTGGTAAAGTTGTTGTTGATGGTTTTGAACTATCTGACCCAAATACTGACGTCGATAAAGTTCGTGAAAATATCGGTATGGTATTTCAACACTTCAATCTTTTCCCACATATGACTGTTCTCGAAAACATCACTTTCGCACCAATCGAACTTGGAAAAGAAAGTAAAGAAGATGCTGAAAAACACGCTATGGAACTTCTTGCAAAAGTTGGTCTTGCTGATAAACGCGATGCCAAACCAGATAGCCTATCTGGTGGTCAAAAACAACGTGTCGCTATCGCACGTAGTTTGGCAATGAATCCTGATATCATGCTCTTTGACGAACCAACTTCTGCACTTGACCCTGAGATGGTTGGTGACGTTCTTGGTGTTATGAAAGACTTGGCAGAGCAAGGCATGACTATGTTAATCGTTACCCACGAAATGGGATTTGCTCGTAAAGTTGCCAACCGTGTTATCTTCACAGACGGCGGACAGTTTATTGAAGATGGTACACCAGAACAAATCTTTGATAACCCACAACACCCGCGTCTAAAAGACTTCTTGAACAAAGTATTGAACGTATAATAAATTAAAAGCTAGTTGTAACAAACTAGCTTTTTTATTGCAGTAAATTTTGGCTATGTATGTCAGAATTTTGACTTTCATTTTTGGATTTGTTAGACTTAAGTTAAGTTGTTTAGACAAACTACAAAAGATACACACTTGCACATTACCTCACTTATATTTAAAGTACTCCTAAGTTTGTCATAAGCGAGATAATATGACCATTCGTAGCAAATCCAAATAACTTTCGTATGTGATATTCAGTAGTTATCTACTGTTTAATATAAGGAGGATTTTTGATATGTCTAAGTATGCAGGTACTCAAACCGAAAAAAACTTACAAGCTGCATTTGCTGGTGAATCTCAAGCTCGCAACAAGTACACTTTCTTTGCTTCAAGAGCTAAAAAAGATGGATTTGAACAAATCGCAGAACTTTTCTTAAAAACCGCCGATAATGAAAAAGAACATGCCAAGATGTGGTGCAAAGAACTTTACGGTATTGGTGACACTTCAGAAAACTTGGAAACTGCTGCTGACGGTGAAAACTACGAATGGACTGATATGTACGTTGAATTTGCCAAAACAGCTGAAAAAGAAGGATTCCCTCAACTTGCTAAGAAATTCCTTATGGTCGCTGAAATCGAAAAACATCACGAAGAACGCTATCGTGCTTTATTAAAAAATATCGAAACTGCTAAAGTTTTTGAAAAGAGTGAAGTTAAGATTTGGGAATGTCGTAACTGCGGTCATATTATTGTTGGAACAAAAGCACCAAAAGTTTGTCCGGTATGTGCTCACGCTCAATCTTATTTCGAAGTTCGTGCTGAAAACTATTAATAAAATCACCTCCCAGCTAATTTTTACTGGGAGGTTTACCATATCCTTTGACAATAACCTTAGTCTTTTGCTAAAATGAAGGCGAATCAAGTAGGAGGATTTTGAACGATGAACAACTAAGAACAAAATGTATTGATATGCCATATCAGGTTTTGTTTTTAGTGCAGTCTTTCATTCTCTTACTTATCCATCATACGTGTTGGGTATTTTTAGCGTTGACCATAATGAGATTCACACTCTACCTGATATGGTAGAGTGTGTTTTTTTGAAAGGAAGTCTCGTATGCTAAACATAAACCAACTATCAATTACTAACCTCAAGGATTCTAAACAAATGATTGCTGATTTAAACCTCATAGTAAACTCAGGTGAAAAATTAGCGATTATCGGCGAAGAAGGAACTGGAAAGTCCACTTTGCTTCAAGCTATTGCCAATTCACAAATGATTGCTAGCTATGCAAATCTTGAAGGGCAAATTCAAAATAATTTTAAAAAAGTGGGTTATCTCCCACAGTCGCTAGCTAAAGAAGAAAGAAGTCAAACTATTTCTGATTTTCTTTACAAAGATATAGATTCTTTTTTCAATTACAATGCATTTTATCAAATGGCTGCGCTCCTGCATCTAGACCTTTCTACACTAGAGAATAATAATCAATCATTAGCTAATTTATCAGGTGGTGAGAGGATAAAACTTCAACTAACTAAATTAACTGGTCAAGAACCCGATTTGTTCTTGCTGGATGAACCATCTAGCGACCTTGATATTGAAGGCCAAAATCTCCTTAAAGATTTTATTCAGAACACTGATAAAACTGTGATTTTTATTTCTCACGATGAAGCGATACTTGAAGACACTGCAACTGCTATTCTACACTTAGAGCTAATCAGAAAACGACAAATACCTCACGCTAGCTATTTTCAAGGAAATTATAATGACTACCTTAAACAGCGGAAAAAAAATTTTATAAAGCAATATAAAGAAGCAAAAAACGCTCAACGTCTGAAGAAAAAACGAGATGAAAAGATTAGGAGATTGCACCAAGCTGCCCAATACAATGTTCGACATACTCATGATAGTACCCTGGGAAGACTAGCTGCTAAAAAGATGAAAAATGTCCTATCACTTGAAAAAAGATATGAAAAAGAAGACAAAAATCTTACAGAATTCCCCGAAAACATGGATAGCATAAAGCTCTTTTTCCACGGTATTTCCCCGATTGACAAGAAAAAACGACTCTTATCATGGCATAATCAAGTGTTGTCGACTGGTCAAACTATTGATTTGGATATTTTAGGACAGGATAAAATTGTTATTACTGGGAAAAATGGCATTGGAAAAACGCGACTTCTCAAGCAAATTTACCGAGAGCTCAGCAGAAATAAACAATTGTCTATCGGCTACATGCCTCAAGATTATGACAATATACTAAAAGGTGACATTTCTGCTGTCTCATTTTTAAGTGAAGTAACAACCGATAAAACGGCTAGAACTATTTTAGCTAGTCTACAATTTACAAAAAATGAAATGGAGCATAGCATTATTGAATTATCTGGCGGGCAAAAAGCCAAGATCTTTTTAGCACGTATGGTTCTTGCTAAAAATCATATTATTATCCTAGATGAAGTAACTCGACATTTTTCGCCTACTAGTCAATCTGTTGTTCGTCAATTATTACGTGATTATCCTGGCTGTATTATTAGCGTTTCTCACGACCAAAATTATATCAATAATGTTGTAAGAACACATTATCAATTAACTAGCGACACTTTACAAAAGCATTAAAAAAGCTCAGCATATGCTGAGCTCAAGCAGGATAGTGCATTAAGACTCATCGGCTTCTGCTTCTCCTGCTTTTTCTTTTGCCAATTTTTCACGTTCTAAGCGAAAACGTCGATTTGGATTAAGTGTATTGAAAAGTTCTTCTAGCTTTTCAGCATTCCAGACATCGGCTGCTGATACAAAATTACCATCTTTATCTCTAAAAGATATCGGTTTTTCTCCCATAAGAACCTCCAGTTAAATATATAAAACTTATTTGTGAATTAAAAACTTTGAATTGTCATTCAAAATACATTCTACAAGTTCTGCAAAGAAGATAATTGCTATCTAGAGCTCATGGCTCTCCGTCAAAATTCCTATTTTTGCTCTGCTTCATTAGAATATAAGTTACTAGCTCCCATATAGAGCTTGCTGCTTTGTCGTTAAACAGCTAAGATACCAACGACAAATAGTAGGTTAATCCACGAATTCAAATTCAAATTTACCGATACGAACGATATCCCCGTCTTTAGCACCGCGTTCACGAAGAGCTTCATCAACTCCCATACCACGCAATTGACGTGCAAATTTCATAACAGATTCATCACGTTCCATATTTGTCATGACAAAGAGTTTTTCAAGCTTTTCACCTGACAATACCCATGCAGCATCATCATCACGTGAAATTTCAAATGGACGTTCATCTGGATCAAATCCATAATAAACCTCTTCATCAATCATATCATCATCGCTGTAAAGCAAGAATTCATCGGTCTTATCAAGCAATTCTGCTGTTGCTTCCATAAGATTTTCCAATCCTTGATGTGCCAAACTTGAAATTGGGAAAATCATTGGCATTTCTTCAAAATCATCATAGTTAGCAGCCAATTTTTCTTTAAAGACTTTCAAGTTTTCTTCTGCCTCTGGCATATCCATCTTATTTGCAACAATGATTTGTGGACGTTCCATCAAACGAAGGTTATAAGTTTCAAGTTCATTATTAATTGAAACGTAATCTTCATATGGATCGCGTCCTTCACTTGCTGACATGTCAATCACGTGAAGAATAACACGTGTACGTTCGATATGACGAAGGAATTGTGTACCAAGACCAACACCTTGTGAAGCACCTTCAATCAACCCTGGAAGATCAGCCATGGCAAAGCTATCGCCAGATTTTGTACGAACCATACCTAGGTTAGGGACGATAGTTGTAAAGTGATAAGCACCAATTTTGGGTTTAGCAGCTGTTACAACACTTAGTAATGTAGATTTACCAACTGATGGGAACCCAACCAAACCAACATCTGCCAAGATTTTCAATTCTAACTGAAGTTCACGTTCTTCACCTGGTTCACCATTTTCTGCAATTTCAGGTGCTGGGTTACGTGGTGTCGCAAAGCGGATATTACCACGTCCACCACGTCCACCGTGAGCTACAACAAACTCTTGACCATTTTCAACAAGGTCAGTGATAACTTTATTTGTCTCAGCATCACGAACAGTTGTTCCTTGAGGGACACGTACAATAAGGTCTTCTGCACCACGTCCATGCATTCCTTTTGTCATCCCTTTTTCACCAGATTTTGCTTTAAAAATACGGTTGTAACGGAAGTCCATCAAAGTACGAAGTCCTTCGTCAACTTTAAAGATGACTGAACCACCTTTACCACCGTCACCTCCCCAAGGTCCGCCATTAGGGACGTATTTTTCACGACGGAAGGCAACCATGCCATCACCACCACGACCAGCTTTAACGCTAATTTTGGCAGTATCTAAAAACATACTCATTATTAATTCCTATTCTTTCATTATAGTAACTTTTACACTAAAAATTGATTTGAAAAAGCATAAAAAAACGCCTCATCAGCGTTCTTTAAATAATTGAACCAATAGCAGTCGCAATAAGACCACCTACAGTTACTAGAACCATTAAGATAACAACTACTAAAGTCAGTTTTTCAAACGCTGTTTTTTTACGTGGTCCGTTTTCACCAAATGCCACCTTAATACACCTCGCTCAATTGATTTTATTACTATTATCTTAACATGATTAGCCTAAATAATCAAATAACTACTGCAAGAAATTTACAGTTCAACGTCAAATACTTCTAGTTTTGCTAGCTCTTCTGCCGTCAATCGACGCCATTGTCCAAGTGTCAACGATTCATCCAACTGCAAAGGCCCCATACTCAAACGTTCTAACTCTGTGACTTCCTTGCCACAAGCTAAAACCATGCGTTTGACTTGGTGGAATTTTCCTTCTTTGATTGTGATTTCGACAAGACTTGTTTCATTTTCCTTATCAACTTCTAAAATCTCTAGCTGCGCTGGTTGGCAAGTAAAATCTTTCAGCTCAATTCCTTTGGCAAAACGCTCAACATCTTCTGCTGTCATAATGCCTGAAACTCTAGCACGATAACGTTTATCAACGTGCTTTTTAGGTGATAGCATGGCATGCGCCAATTTACCATTATTAGTCAACAATAACAGTCCATGAGTGTCTATGTCTAAACGCCCAACAGGAAAGACTTCTTTATCCCAAGCTGTTTTATCCAACAAATCTAAAACCGTTTTGTGGTGATTATCTTCTGTTGCTGAAATTACACCTTTTGGTTTATTTAGCAGGTAATAGACATATTTTTCATAGGAAAGATTTTCTCCCTGACAGACAATTTGATCAGCCTTTTCATCAATTTGAGTCTTTGGAGAGGTTTTAATTTCACCATTAACA
The DNA here is from genome assembly GCF_002393675.1 of Streptococcus sp. UBA4344. Classification (NCBI taxonomy): domain Bacteria; kingdom Bacillati; phylum Bacillota; class Bacilli; order Lactobacillales; family Streptococcaceae; genus Streptococcus; species Streptococcus sp. UBA4344. Next base: position 108,847 of record NZ_DGTE01000020.1, on the reverse strand, counting down.
GTTACTTGTTTTTTCTTAAGTAATTGTTTGACCTCAGTTCGCGAACCGATTCCGGCTTCTACTAAAAATTTATCTAAACGCATAGTATTCCTTTATCTGAATATGATACACTCATTGTACCATTTTTCAGAGCATAAAAAAACAAGGTCGAGCAAGCTCGAACCTTGTTTAATCATCACTTCAAGATTTATTTTTTGTATGCGTATGTGAAGTCTACAGACAAACCTGTTGAGTTACGGACGAGACCTTTAAGGTCTGGATTTTGAAGTGATTTTGTACTACGGAAGTAGATTGGGTTGTAAAGTGCGTTGTCATAAAGTGCTTTTTCAGCAGCTTTATAATCATCAGCAGCAGCTTTAGGATCTAGAGCATCTGTAGTAATAGCTTTTTGGTAGGCAGCATCGTAATCTGCATTTGAGAATTTACCATAGTTATATGATGAACCAGTAGTGAAGAGTCCGTAGAATGTTGAACCTTCTGGATAGTCACCACCCCAAAGAACAAGGGCAACATCAAAGTTTTGGTTCTTAGTATCTTCAAGACGTTGTTTGAAAGTAACAAATTTTTCTTCAACTTTCAATCCTGGAAGAGCTTCTTCCCAAGTTTGTTTGATATAGTCAACTGATGCTTTAGCAACTGGTGCGTCTGAGTCAGCTGTGATAGTTAATTTAACTGAATCAGTACCAAGTTCTGCAAGACCTTCTTTGAAGAGTTTTGTAGCTTCTTTCTTATTGTAGCTGTAACCTGGTGATACGTATTTAGCTAAGTCAGTTCCATCAGGAAGTTTTTCAAGACCTGTTGGTGCTAGAGCTGTAGCAGCTTTTGAACCAGTATCGATAGCAGCTTTTACAATTCCTTCACGGTCTGTTGCCAAATTAAGGGCTTGACGGATTTTAGTGTTGTTCAAAGCAGTCACTGTACCAGTTTGGTTGTAAACCATGTAAGCTGTCGTTGCTTCTGGAACTGGAACAACATCTTCACGGTTTTTATTAGCTTTAAATGTAGCTTCTGTATTTGAGATGTTTGCTGTATCAAGGTCACCGTCTTTGTACATTTGAACAGCTGTATCAGGTTTCTTGATTGTTTGAACGTTTACTTTCTTAGTTTTAACGTCTTTTGCATCCCAATAGTATTTGTTTTTCACAAGTGTGAAGTTACCATTTGTACCGTTCCATTTTTTAACAGTGTATGGTCCAGAATACAATGCTTTATCTGAAGTTGTACCATATTGGTCGCCTGCTTTTTCAACAAATGCTTTACTTTGAGGCATGAAGTTTGCAAATGATAGAAGGCTCTCAAATTGTGGAGAAGGGTTTGACAAAGTAAAGATAACTTTGTTTCCATCAGCTTTTACACCAAGTTCTTCAACAGATTTTTTACCTGCGATAATATCTTCAGCATTCAAAACATGAGCATCTGATGCAAGGTATGAATATTCTGATGCAGTTTTTGGATCAACAAGTCGTTGCCAAGTATAAACAAAGTCTTCAGCAGTCAATTTGCTTCCGTCTGACCATTTAAGGTTATCACGAAGAGTAGCTGTATAAGTTAAACCATCTTCTGATACTTCAACACTTTTAGCCAAATCTGGTTGCAATTTACCATTTTTATCAACTCGAAGAAGGTTACTTCCTGAGTTACCAATAGCAATTGATGAGTAAGTATCAGTTACTTTTGAAATATCAAGCGTGCTGATTTCAGTTGGTACGAACCAATTGATATCTTTGCTAGCAGATTTTGATGTTGATTTATTTCCACCACATGCTGCTAGTGTAGCAACAGACAACAATGCGACAGCTCCAAGACTGACACGTTTTAAAGTTTTAATCTCCATAATGGATCCTCCTACCATATAACTTTCTTTCGGTATGTTAAGTATTATAACACAATATTTTCTAAAAATACAGAAAATTTGAAAATTAATTAAAATTTCAAAAAGATTGCTTACGCTCATTTTTCACTTATTTTTCAATCATTTCATGATAAAAACAACAAATTATATCGAAAAAACGCATAAAATAAACTAATATAGACATTTTTTTGTATTGAAAGCTTTTCATTTTTATAAAACATTAAAGGTTTCATATTTCCAACTATCCCCCTTTTTCCCAACAATCAATGTCTATAAAAGCTAACATCAAAAATGAATATTTTATCTTTTTTTGTATAAATCATAACTAAAAACAACCTTTTATGTGATATTTAAAAATAATTATACAAAAACAAGGCCAACTAAGATCAACCTTGTTTTGTTTTTTTTAGAGAGGTTATTAATTATTTGTGAGCATAAGTGAAATCGACAGTTAAACCTGTTGAATTTCGAACAAGTCCTTTAATGTCTGGATTTTGAAGCCATTTAGTACTACGGAAGTAGATTGGGTTATAGTGTGCTCCATCATAAAGAGCTTTTTCAGCTGCTTTATAATCTTCAGCAGCCGCATCAGTATCCAAAGCATCAGTTGTTAAAGCTTTGTTATAGGCTGCGTCAAACTCAGGGCTTGACACTTTACCATAGTTGTATGCTGAATTAGATGAGAACAAACCATAGAATGTTGAACCTTCTGGATAGTCACCACCCCATGCTACAAGAGCAACTTCAAAGTTTTGGTTCTTAGTATCTTCAAGACGTTGTTTAAAGGTAACAAATTTTTCTTCAATCTTCAATCCTGGAAGAGCTTCTTCCCAACTTTGTTTGATGTAGTCGACTGCTGCTTTAGTTACAGCATCATCAGAGTCAGCGGTAACAGTCAATTTAACTGAGTTTGTTCCAAGTTCTGACAACCCTTCTTTGAATAATTTAGCTGCTTCTTTTTCATCATACTTGTAACCTGGTTCAACATATTTTGAAAGATCAGTTCCGTCAGTCAATTTTGCAAGACCTGGTGTAACAAGAGCTGTGGCAGGTTTTGAACCTGTATCAATTGCTGCTTCGACAATACCTTTACGGTCTGTAGCTAAGTTAAGAGCTTGACGGATTTTTTCATTGGCAAGAGGAGCTACTGAACCAGTTTCATTGTAAACAATATAAGACATACGAGCTTCTGATACTGCTACTGCATCTTTATTAGCTTTATTCGCTTTGTAGATAGATGAGGTTGCAGAAATATTAGCTGTATCTAGCTCACCATTTTTGTACATTTGAACGGCTGTATCAGCTTTTTTGATAGCTTGAAGGTTAACTTTTTTAGTCTTAACGTGTTTAGCATCCCAATAGTATTTATTTTTAACTAAAGTGAAGCTACCATCGCTACCGTTCCAACCTTTAATTGTATATGGGCCTGAGTATAGTTGATTTTTTGAAGTTGTTGCGTATTTATCGCCTTCTTTTTCAACAAATGCTTTTTTCTGTGGCATGAAGTTAGAAAAAGCAAGGTAATATTTGAATTGAGGACATGGACTTGTCAATGTGAAAGTCACTTTATTACCATCAGCTTTTACACCAAGTTGGTTAAGGTCAGTGATTTCACCAGAATTAATTTTATCCGCATTTTCCAAATGAGATTCAACAGCTAGATAAGAATATTCTGATGCTGTTTCTGGATCAACCATTCGTTGCCAAGTATAAACAAAATCATCTGCAGTCAAAGCACTTCCATCTGACCATTTAAGTCCATCACGCAAAGTTGCTGTGTAAGTCAAACCATCCTCAGACACTTCAACACTTTTAGCCAAGTCTGGTTTTGGATTACCATTTTTATCAACACGCAGAAGGTTACTTGATGAGTTCCCAATAGCTAGTGCTGAATATTGGTCAGTATTTTTTGAAATATCAAGTGACAAGATTTCAGTCGGTGTGTACCAATTGATTTCATCTTTATTAGTAGCTGATTTGCTACCGCCACCACATGCTGCTAGTAGAGCGACAGAAGCCAAACTAACCGCTCCCAGACCAACACGTTTCCAAGTTGATTTGTTTTCCATAAAAAATTCCTCCTACCATAAACTTTCTTTCGGTATGTCTGGTATTATAACACACTATTTTCTAAAAATACAGAAAATTTCAAAATTAATACAATTTTAAAAAAACTGAATTATGATAATAAAGTGTTGTTTATGGCTGAAAAATGGGGAAATTGCTTGAAAATTTGTGACTTTTAGCTACTTTTATGGCAACTATTTATTCTCCTGCCTTGCTTACTTTTTCATTTTTGTGGAAAATTAAAAAATATTGCTACCGCTACTTGTCACTTTTTAGCCAAAAATCAGTTAGGAAAACTAACATAATAACAAAAAATCCCACAGATTTTTCTGCAGGATTTATTTATCTATAACCACTATTATGCAAGACTTGCTGCACGTTTAAGTGAGGCATCAATATTTTCACAAAGATTTTCTTGACCAACTTTTTCGATAAAGCCAGCTTTTTCCATCACACGATATGGTTGTTTATTAACATGAGAAAGAATCAATGTCATACCACGTTTTTGGCAGATTTCAAGTGTTTCTTCAAGTGCTTCAAGTCCTGAAATATCCATTGCAGGAACATTACGCATACGAAGAATCAAGACATTTTTTCCTTCTTCGTGGGTAAAGTTAAGGAAATCATTAGCTGCACCAAAGAATAATGATCCAAAGATTTCGTAAACAACTGTGTTATTTGGAACATGTTTCAAATCAGTATTCTCAGAAAGTTCAGCATCATCAAGACTATCTTTATCAACCCATTGACGAACTGCTGCAACGTCTGACATGCGTTTAAGGAATAAGAAGGCAGCCAAAACCATACCGAATTCAATAGCTACTACAAGGTCAAAGAAGACTGTCAATACAAGTGTAATAACCAAAACAGCAATATCACTCTTAGGTGCTTTTTTAAGCATGTGTACAAATGTACGCCATCCACTCATATTGTATGCAACCATAATCAAGATTGATGCTAAACAGCTCATTGGAATAAGTGAAGCATATGGCATCAAGAACAATAGGATTAAAAGAAGAGTTACTGCGTGTGTCATACCAGCAATCGGTGTACGTCCACCATTTTTAACATTGGCTGCTGTACGAGCAATAGCTCCAGTTGCAGGAATGCCACCAAATAAGGCAGACATCATATTACCAACACCTTGTCCGACCAATTCAGCATTTGAACGATGGTGGCTACCAATCATACCATCAGAAACCACACATGAAAGAAGTGATTCAATCGAGGCAAGGATAGCAATGGTGAAGGCTGGTGAAATCATTTGACGAACTAAAGCAAACGAAAGGCTTGGCATTGTGAATGAAGGTAAACCAGCTTTGATTGTGTACAAGTCACCAATTGTTTTAACAGACATGTGACCAAATCCAACAAGTGCTGTTGTCACAATAATAGCAACGAGAGAACCAGGGATTTTTTGAGAAACACGTGGCCAGAAGATTTGGATTAACAAAGCAATCATACCAATCAATAGTGTTGGCCAGTTAATTGTATTTAAATGTTGAGCATAGGCTACCATTTTTTCAACGAATTCAGCTGGAACGGCACCCATATCAAGTCCTAAGAAATCTTTGATTTGTCCAACAAAGATTCCGACAGCAATACCTAATGTGAACCCAACTGTGATTGTTTTAGGAATGAATTTAATCAAATCTCCAAAGCGAAGAAGTCCCATCACAATCATCATAATACCAGCTAAGAATGTTGCAATGGTAAGACCAGCCATACCATATTGTGCAATAATACCGTAGATGATGACTACGAATGCTGCAGTCGGTCCACCGATTTGAACACGACTACCACCTAAAAATGAAATAAAAAAACCTGCCACAACTGCAGTATAAAGACCTTGTTCTGGATTAACACCTGATGCAATCGCTAAGGCAATTGACAATGGTAGGGCAATGATTGCCACAATAATCCCTGCAACAAGGTCTTTTGCAAACTGCGCACCCGAATAATTTTTAAGAGTACTGAACAGTTTTGGCTTAATATACTTAAAAGCGTCCATCTTTTCCTCCTACTTTTATTTGTTCTCAGACGCTTACGAGAACTCACATTACCATTTTATCACACCAAAAGTGAGAATTCTAGGTATATCAAGGGAAAAACTAGCTTTATTTGCTAGTTTTTAGCTCCGCTAGTTTACAGATTTTGGATTTTGAATCAAAAATCATTCTGATTTAAAATTGTAAGCGCTATACGCTGTTTTAGCCGCGTTTTTTGAAAATCCACAAAAATTCAAAAGTAAATTTTCAGATTATTTTCAACCTTCAGGTGAATGATTGGATTTTTAAAATGTTTTTGATAACATTTCAAGTATTTCTTCCCCATTTTTCTGCATAAAAAATGTGAACCTCCGTCTGAGCGGGAGCAATTTGAGTTGCTAATGGCGTTACAAAATCAGAATAACACTGGCAAAATAATGATTTTTTACTAACCAATCCTGCCATAAAAATACCTCAGTCATTATATCATTTTATTAACAAAAAACTGTAGCATATTTGCTACAGCTAATAATAACTTGAATCCTTCAATCTAATAAAGATCATGATTCATTTTTTGATAATCATCAAATAGCTTTAGACACTCTTCGTGACAAATTTGAGTTAAATAGTTTTTAGGAAGATGTGACAGATTGTTGACAATATCATCCAACTTTTCATTACGAAAACCGATTTTTGAATATCATCATTTGAACAGCCATAATAAATCTTATCAATATTTGCCCAAAGACACGCTGCCAAACTAAGTAAGCTTGGTTCACCTGTTGACACCAAAATACATCCAGATAAGTCAAAGTTATTCAACTTTTGACTAGCTTCACGAATTGCCAACAATTCTCCATGGGCAGTTGGATCATTTTTTCTGATTACCATATTATGACCACTACCAATGATTTCGCCGTCTTTCACAACAACTGAACCAAAAGGACCACCATCTCCCTTATGAATTCCATCATAAGTTTCTTCAATAGCCTTTTGCATATAAATTTCTAATGATTCATTTGACATCAAAATCACTCCTTCCTATTGAAAAATCGGATAAAATTTTAGTCTTTTTACAAAGATAAGAATTTCTGCTATTCGTGAAATATCTTCTTTTCTGGCTTTTCTAATCGCTGCTTTTCCTTCTCATCGATTAATCCTCAAAACTAAGTCCATAGCGATGTAATGAAAAGTGGTGAGCAATTTTCACTTTTAACAAAGCCACAATTCTCATAAAAGTCAATTTCCTTATTATAGCCAATCACAGCAATTCGCATGAAAGACTTGTATTTTTCTTTTACCATCTGAATCAGTTTTCTTCCGATAGTATGCCCTTGATAGTCAGGATCAACGAGCAAATAATGAATATAGGCATTCATGATGCCATCATCCATAACACAAATCATACCTACCAGCTTCTCTCCATCCCAAGCTGAATAGACAGTTTTAAAATTCTGCATGGCAAGGACTAACTTTTCAGGGAAATGACCTGAGGACCATTCTACTGAAAGAAATAAACGCTCTAAGTCGCTACATTTAAAATTTTGAATAGATTTATAATCAATATCTTCCGCCATCTGATAACCTCGTTTCTTCGTACAAGTACGCTTATCTTACTCACGCGCTTTATTTTGAATAATAAATTGCATTTCATCATTCATTTGACAAAAGCCGTAATTTTCATAAAGTTTTCTTCCCATTTGAGTCGCTTCAAGCGTGATGAAGTCAATACCACGTTCTCTTGAATCAGCAATCAACAAATCCAATAAATTGCTCGCAATCCCGCGTCTACGATATTCTGGAGCCACATACATGTTCATAATATAAGCTTTTTTCCCTGACGGATTATGATAGGTTGGCATAACACGATAGTAAGAAATTGCCCCTGTTGCCACCACCTTGTCAGCATCATAAACCAAAAATGCTGTGTGATTGCCATTTGACAAAGCTTCTTGATAATACTCTTTTGAACTTTTAGCCAAATGACTTAAATCTACGGAATGCTCTAATTGATTTGCCGCCCGTAGCACTTCAATTCATGCTGACACCAACATATCTATATCAGAAATACTAGCTTTTTTAAATAACATATCGTTCCCTTACTTCACTTCGCAAGTTAATCTATCGGGTAAATGATGCAAATACATATCAATAGCGTCTGTGCTCTTTTCTAGTACCGTCATCAAGCCTTGATCTGGTTTTGCATGATTATCGTGATAATCTACCTCACCTTCTGCATCTGGATAAAAAGCTAATCGTTCCTCATCTAGCGAAAACTCTGCTTGAACATTCTTTTTATTTCCTCTAGCATCTAAGCGTAGCCATTTTCCTAAAGAATCAAGATAAACAGTATTAAGAGCATGAATACAATAACCTGTGTCAGGTGTAGAACCAAGTATCAATCGTTGATAGGAAAAGCCAGAAGGAATGCCATTTGCTCTAAAAAGTGCGGCCAAAAGATTTGATTTTGCCCAACAAATCCCGACACCTTCTCTAAGACAGTCACTAGCTGAAACTGTTACGCGATGATCTTTCACATCCCAAGAATGTGAAATTTTATCTCGCACAAAATGGAAAGTATTTTTGACCAAATCTATTTCATCTATGCTCTCATTTTTTAATTGGTGAGCACGTTTTTGAATTTCAGGATGAAGATAATCAACATATTCACTGACTTCTAAAAATTCTTGATTCATACACCCCTCCTTTACTTCAAATGTTTTTCAATATAATCAAAAAATGGTTTCTTTTTGACGTCGAAGACGTGGTTTTCACACCATGTGTAGGATTCTTTTAAGCCAATTTCTAGAGGTGTTAGCTCTGGTAATAATTTCTCTTGCCTTTTGACATCTAAAAAGAACTCATAGTCGTAAAAACTAAAGTAATTGCGCTGATCGACCTCATCAAAGACTTCGATGAATTCTGGAATTTTATTACTGCAGGCATAGCAGAGCTTCACCCACTGGCGAGTACTTATAACTTCAGTATTTCCTACGTTATAGAGGTGTTCTGCTGGCCGCTTTTCAATAATAGCTTCCATCATGCGGCACAAATCCTTAATATAAAAGAATTGTAATTTTAATTCACCGTGGCGTGGCAGATAAAATGGCAAATCATCCTTAGCACAATCAAAGACAAAAGCTTCGCGATAAACATTATTCATCGATCCGTAGAGATATGGTGGGCGTAAAATATAAGCTTCTGGAACCAGCTCAAGCAAACGTTTTTCTGCTGCAATCTTATCTAGACCATACTGGCCCCAGAATTTATTTTCACCGACTTGGGAAGTTTCTAAAAATGGTTGAGGTCCATTTTCCGGATAGACAGAACTTGAACTAATCATGATATAGGTGTCAAATGAGTCAAGCGCTTCTACAAGGCAAGTAATATCACTAGCCTTGTAGGCTGTTACATCCAAAACAAGGTCAAAATGCAAACCCTTCAGTCGATTTTCCAAGTTGTGTCGATCAGCTTGAATCAAAGTCACGCCTTCAACTTGCGTCTTGGTATTTCGATTAAGCACATAGACATCATAACCTTGTTTAAGAAAGTAAGCTGCCGCATACTTGCTCACAAAAACTGTTCCACCCGTTACAAGTACTGTTTTCATCCAAAAACCTCCTTTGTAATTATCAGAATATTATAATATCTGAATTCTATCATAAAAAAACTGTCGTTACAACGAACAACAGTTTTTCAGCTAATTCCCTATCAGATTTTAGACTTTTTTGTGCCAGTTTCTGATAAAAATGTCATTTAACAATATTTTTTGACTATCTCTTTTAAACTCATCAAGCAGTCTGATTAGAAAATAAAGTAAATAAAAAACTACCATCACATTAAAACGGTAGTTATCTGTTGACTATTACTCCATTTGATCATTATCACCATCGCCATCTTTTACAAGAAGAAGCCCAATAATAAGACCAATGGAAATACCTAGCGACACCCATAAACCAATACTATGCGTCAAAACGCCGATTCCTGTCCCAAATAATACTCCAAGACTGATTCCCATTGCAATTCCGTTTTCTTTATTCATAATCTTCTCCTCCTGAATAGTGAAACTATAGGCGTTTTTCAAATCGAAACATTTCTGAAGCTTCATCATCATTTGGATCTTTGTGGTGACTGTTAAAGAATTCAACAATCTTAAACCCACAACGATTGACATAAAAATGGATATTACGCTTTTCAAAATACGGTGTCACAGTTTCACAAACTTTCACTTGGGGAAACATTTTTTCAATCTGACACCAAGCGGCGTAGCCGATTCCTTTGCTATGACACTTAGGAGAAATAAAGAGCAAATCTAAGTCTCCCTTATCTCCATCAACACGCACCACAAGGCCACCGACTACCTTTCCATTATCAAAAATCCGGTAGGCTTGTCCGCTATCAATTGACTCTTCAATCGTTTCTCTGGAAATAATTTGTTCCTCTTCTTCAAAATGGTCATCTCTCAAACCAAATTCCTCTAAAGCCCCATAATTAAAAGCTTCTTGATTATCTTTAATAAATTGTTCACGATCACTTGAAACAAGTGGTTTTAACTCAATCATACATACCTCTTCATCGAAAAATTATCCTTCAACCTTCGAGACGAGTTTTAAAAACTTCTTAGCATTCATCTGATCATTTGTCACATAATCTCCGTTATAAAAAAGAGCATAGGTCGTTATTGGGGTTGGCACTGATTGTGCTGTTTTTTTATCCGTAATCTGAATAGCTTCAAAAGGAATCCCTTCTTGCTGAGCTGTTTCTGCAAGGATTGGAACATACTTGGCATTAAAAGGACATTGACTGGTGTAATACAAAATGTAACCTGATTTATCGATATGAGGATGTTTGGCACAAGCTTTGAATTTTGGACATTTGTCATCATCAGAAAATGGCAAATACCAAAGTTGAATACCATTGTCAGCTTCATCAGCCACCTTAAACCCCTTGTAAGTTAAATACTTAGGGTCTGCCAGAAATGGTTTCTTCTTAGCCGCTGCTAGAATGCACAGCCCTTTCTTTCCTTTAGCCTTACTATCAGTAATACAAGCTTCTAATAAATCCGTCGAATACCCATGTCCCTTAAATGCTCCTGATACCCACAAGCAATCAATGTACATATAATCATCTGCTTCAATGGGATTCCAAGCATTTTCAGCAGGAAGATACTCGATAAAACACTTGCCACGTTCAACACTTTTTAGGAAAACTAATCCATCATCAAAGCGCTCCAACAGCCAAGCTTTTTTAGATGATACCTGAACATCTTTGTTGTTAGAGATGGCACAACAAATATGCTCTTTTTCCAAATTTTCCTTTGTCACTTGGATGTATTCCATAACCGATACCTCCTCATCGCCCAAGAAAACGTTATCACTCTTTGCTTTCATTGTAGCAAAATCAAGGTATTCTGACAAAAGAAAAACCAGACAAAAAAGACATTATCTGGTTGGTTTAATTATTCAATATAATAGGATAAGCAAAGCGATAGCTATTATTAATTTCAACAGCAACTGCTGCCTGTTCTGATTTTCCTTCTACAGAGTAAACTTCATCCTACTAACATTACCAAGTTTACAAGGTAAAATAGAATGATATCAGCCACTAAGGCTAGCAAACTTGTCGCTGAATAAGTAAAAATCAGGTTAACAGGAAGTGCAATTGGCATCCAGAGAACGTTAAGAAAAGCTTTATTTGTCGCAAAGATAATAAATAAACATTCTACAAAGGATAGGAGTAAATTCCCCCCTTTTCCTATAAAAAGGCTCAAAAACATGTGAAAATGGTTCAACATTATCAACAATAGCCAAACAACAAGTCCAATGTAAAGAAAATGAGTGAGTTCATTGACCTCAGCTCCTACTCCCAGCCAAAGTATAACTGTAGGAATAAGCAGTATCACATCAGTCGCCAAAAGCTTCATTGACCAAATTCTCAGTTTATGCTTTTCACTTCTGATGTTTTGAAAATGATTAGCATCCATCTCTTGCTCATGTAACAAAATTGATACGATACTCATCACGATACAATAACCTAACATGTATAAGAAAACAATGTTTTGTAAGATAGTCGGATTATTAACAATCAAGACATAAGGCAGAATGGTGACTAATTGCAAGAATGACAAGATTAGAATCAAGTAAAAAGCATAGGAATTTTTCCATTTTACCAACTCACTTTTTAGATAATTCATCATTATTCAGCCTCCATTTCAGTAAAAATACGCACAGCAAGCACATCAAAAGAGATAGTATCAGTGCTGTAATAATCAGTTGAATATCCATTACACCAGCAACGTCTAAATCTCCCGATGGTTTTAACTGCATCATGCCATAAGCAATTTTATAGTGATAAGTATAAGGAAAAATATACCAAAAAGATGTCTGGGCTAAAAATGGCGCTACCAGCAGGCAGACCAAAGCATTTACTGCCAATAAAAGATAGGGACTCAACCATCGTGATAAAAAATATAAGAAAGGTAAATTCCAAATAGAGGCTAACATAATCAAAAGCAAACAAAGGAAATCTCTACTCATATCTACAGACATTACTCCTGAAAACAACAGCGATACAAGATAAAATATCACCGTAAAGATTACTGTTGCTACAAAAATATCTTTCACCTTTAATAGCATCTTAGCTAAATAAATGTTAAAAGTCTCTTTTCCTAGATGAATATTTTGAAAGTGACCTGCTTTTTCTTCAGCTTTATAGTCATAGAGAAATAACAAACCAATTAAAGTGTACAAAAAGATTGATTCCCACCAGTACACTGAAAAACTCTCTAAAAGGCTATAACCTGAAAGCAATACTGAGATAAAAATCGTTAGAAATGGAACAAAGAATAATAATTTCTTATCTGAGCTTGACTTTTGTTTCAACCATTCTGACTTCAATATTTTTTTCATCCTAAGCACCTCCGTGAACGATTTTAAAGAATAATCTTTCTAAATCATCATCATGAGTATTATCTTCATCATAGAAGATTTCACCATTATGTAAAATAACAATATGGTCTGCAACTTTACTAACTTCGTGGAGTTGATGACTTGATAAAAGAATGGTCATACCAGATTTTTTTAAATTCGTTATTAAATCTAACAATTCTTTAATACCATCAGGATCTAAACCATTTGTTGGCTCATCCAAAATCAATAAGTCAGGATTAGTTATCATCGCCATTCCTAAGCCCAAGCGTTGTTTCATCCCTAATGAAAAATGCCCTGCTTTTTTCTTACCTGTATGAGATAATCCAATCAACTTTAGCACTTCATTGATTCTCTCATCTGAAATGTCATATAAGAGTGCGCGTGTTTTTAAATTATCAAAAGCTGACAAATTCATATAAATTGCTGGTGATTCGATAAGAGCACCAATATTAAAATCTGCACTAGATTTTTCACTAATTTGCTCACCATTAAAAACAACAGCACCGCTATCAGCTTCTTCCAAGCCAAAAATAATTTTCATAATGGTTGACTTACCGGCACCATTAACGCCAAGCAAACCACAGACATTACCTTTTTCAATATCAAATGAAACACCTTTTAATATCTCTTTATCTTTAAAAGACTTTTTCAAATTTTTAACCTGCACAACCATAAGTCTTCCTCCTTTTTACCTATTAACTATATCGAAGGAATTTCAGCGTTTGTTCAGAAAAAAAGAAAAATAGCACCTAAAAGATGCTATTTCTTGATAGATAAACTGACAACTGCTCCACCTGTGGGAGGATTTTGTAAAACAAGCTTTCCGTGGTGATTTTTAGCAACTACCTGAGCAAATGATAAACCTATACCATAATGTTTGCTATTTCTTCCTTTATTTTCAGTGTAAAAAAGATTATCTGCGCTTTCCAAAGCTTCTTTTGTAAAAGCAGGTCCATTATTCCATATATGAAAAACTAGAAACTCTTCTTCCTCAATCACTGAAAGTGTTACTTTTTTATGACCAGAACTATATCTCGCAGCATTTGACAAAATGTTAATCAGAGCACGACTTAAATTAAGTTGGTTTCCTTTGAAAAATTCCAAGTTAACGCGCTTAATCACATTAAACTCAACCTCATGTGTATCCATGATTGCCCTTGCTTCTGTATCGAGTTCTTCTAAAAATTCTGGTAAAAAAATCTCTTCCTGATAGTCCTTTTCCTCCACTAGTAAGCGAGAATACTGAATCATATCATTAAAATATTTTTCAAAAGCTTTGATACTGTTATCAGCTGAATTGAGAAAGTCGGATTGTTGATTTGTCAATTCTGTCATGTCAAGCAACTCCAAATTTCCTTTTAAAACTGTCAAAGGTGTTTTGATATCATGAGCTAAGGCTGCCACTTGAAAAGATAAATCTTTTTTTGCTTTTCGCTCTGCCTCCAACAGGGTAACCAGTTCAGCATCTTTTTGATAAAGCATCGATAAAATATCGTTAAACTCTATCATTTCCGTCTGAGAATGTTTGACAGTCATCTCAGGTTTTCCCATGTTCAAAGAAATCTCTTGAATCAATCGAAAATTCTTAGTAAATTCTTTTAAAAGCCTTGAAATTGACCAGATAATCAAAGCGAGCTCTAATATCAAGAAAAAGAGGTATGAAAAACTGTTAAATGAAATCTGTCTTAATCTAGGATTGACAAATTCAGGCAAGGTTGGGCATCTGAGAATGAGCACGTATTTTGAATTACTGAACTCTGCATAACGAATTGTCCCAACTTCTTCAGTCCTTCCATGGTCAAAAGCATCTTTATAATGCTTATAATCCTCACTTTGATACCTACTGGTGCTGATTTTTCCAGAAGATTTTTCAAATACAACATAGTCAAAAGTCGTTTGATTTAACCGCTTTGCAATCATCTTAGCTGAAGCATTATCTTTTATCTTAACCTTAAACTCTGAGCCATAGCTATTCAACTGCCCTGTTATCACTAAAAGATAAGTGAGGAAAAATAACACTAAGACATTAATCACGGTTCCCAGCAATATTTCAGAAATGCTCCGTAACACCCTTCTTTTGATTGAGTAATGTCTAGTCATACCACTTATATCCCATTCCTCTCACAGTCTTAATCGGATTGATGCCATAAGACGAGAATTTCACTCTTATCTGATAGACATACTCTGATACCGAACGAAATAGAGCATCAGCTTCTTCATCATAAATATGGCTGTAAATATCTTCTCGCGTGAAAACTTTATTGCGATTAGCTGACAGTAGTTCTAACAAATCGTATTCTCTACTTGTCAATGGAACAATCTTGCCATTAACACATACCGTTTTTTCTTGTAAATAAAAAGTAATCGGTAGCAATTCTCGGACAACTTTCCCATCTGATTCAGCTTTTCTAAAACGTTCTTCGCGTTTCAAATGCGCAGCAACTTTCGCAACCAACTGTTTAACACTAAATGGTTTTGTAATGTAATCGTCACCACCAAGATTTAATCCAGTAACGATATCATCTTCTTCGTCTTTTGCACTAACAAAAATAATTGGCGCACTCACTTTATCGCGGATTTGTTTACAAACTTGCAAACCATCAATATCAGGCATCATGACATCAAGCAAAATCAAATCATATCCTTGAAAATCCATGTTATTCAGCGGTAAAGTTATTCCTTGATAAGTTGTGACATCATAATTTTTCATCTCCAAAATCGTACGCATTAACTTTAAAATTTCAAAATCATCATCTACAACTAAAATTTTATACATCCTATCTCCTATACATTCACCCAAAATTGACCATCAGTTGCATCTTCGCTATAATCAAGACTTTAAAAGGATAGCAACAACATTTCAGAAAAAGTTCAGAACAAGTTTCCTTCTGAAAACTTGGAATCTTGAAATACAAAAATTTCTCAATTCATATTTTATCAACAATTGCTGTAATAAGTATATCATTCAATTAATAGATATACTAACTCTTAACTTATTTTCAATTTTGAAAAGAAAAACCAACCTTTAAATGGTTAGTTTCATTTTTTCTTAGGGGCAGGTAATTCCTCAGCTATTGCTTGCAATAATTGTGCCAAAAATGCTTTATCATCAAGCTTATCAACCAGAAGCATCTTCTTGGCACCTTCATAAGGTAATGCCATCTTAGCCTCTGGTAGCATAGCTAGCGCTGATTTTGTTGGTTTAACGAGGAAACGATTATCATAAATACCACCAATAACCTTGCCTTGACAATATATAATATACTCGCCCATCATCGCTCGCCAAGAGACCTCTTTTGTCTCAGACAATTGATTTAAAATAACTGTTAAATACTCTTTGCTTGAAGCCATATCATTCACTCCTTGTATGCTTACATTCACTTCTTTGAATTCCCTCCAGAAGTTCTTTGACATATAATTCTGGATAATTAATAGAATATTGACCGTGAGCTAAACCAGATTTGATTTCGAGACGACTATTAGGTAAAAGGTGATTTAGCTGATTGGCTGAGCGGATTACTCTTTTTGGCTCTTTATCTCCAACAATAATTCTCACAGAGGCGGAGCAACTTCTCAAATTATCTTTTACTTGATACAAGCTACTTGCTTTTGTAAAAGCAATCAAATTTTGCTTAGAAAGTTTCACTGTGTTCTCATAATAGTGTTCAAACAAATCATCTCTCATGCCAAGATAGTGAAACTGCATTCTAGCAAACCACTTTTGTTTGATCAAGCCATAAGTGGCTGAAAATAGCGGAGCAACCACACTTGCTGTCAATTTATCTGGAATGATAGCAGCACTCTCAATAATCGCCTGTTTACAAATAGTCGGTTGCTTAGCAAGCATTTCTAAAAGAATCTGACCGCCAAGCGACAGACCAGCAATTAGCAAAATCGAACCGCCATACTCAAGATTGATGAGATCAATCAAGCTAGCAGCATTTTCTTCAATACTTGTAAAATCCCTATCACTTCCAGCATGCCCATCGAGAATCGGCACAACCACATGATAGTTTTTGGTCAGCAAATCCATCTGAGATTGATACTGCCACCAGGACAAACCGCCACCGTGGAGTAACATGATAACGTCTTGATTTTCTTGACCAACTTCAACAAACTTCATCACAATCTCCTCCCCAAAATGCTAACAAAAAAACCAAAAGTCCTAGTAAAATAATAACACAGCACAACTAATCAAGTACCTGTTATCATATTACCATACTTTTGGTTTTATTTGATGGGGGTAATGTTTTTATTAGTAAAGTGAATATGCAAAACTTAAAAAGTTATTTTAAAGACATAAGATAGATTTGACAAGGATTTTGCTCATCCCACAATGTTGGAAATACCTCAAATTCCTTAAAACCAAGTGAAAGATAGAAACGATTTGTGCTATCATAACTATCGTATTTTCCCATTTGAACCGTTTTGACTTGAAGAAAAGTGTAACCTTTTTCGGTAGCAATCTCTTTAGCTTTCAAAACAAGAGTTTTTCCAACACCCTGTCGGTGATATTTTTCCAAAACTCCCATTACAAATAGCTCAACTGTATCTCTTCCAGTTTCTTTCAAATAAACAAAACCAACTGGGTGATTTTTATCATAAGCAGCTATAAATGGGCACTTTGCACTTTCTTTGATGTAGTTCTCACGCGCTTCAGAAATTCCAAACCATTCAGGCAAAGCTTCTAAAATAAAACGTGTTATATCTTGTTTCTCAGTATCATCAATTATTTCTTTGAGTTTCATTGTATTTTTAAAACTTCCTAATCAATTCTGCCACTTTTGGCTAATTTCATAGCGTCCGCAGTTAAAAATGTTCTACGAATCATTGTTTCAATGTAGCGCTCCATAAGTTTTTCATCATCAAGAAACAACGTAAAAAATCTTAATGTCCTTGTTTGATTAAACCAAACGATTTTTATTGGTACTTTTAAGGTTTTACTTTCTCCACCGACTGCCAAACTTGATTGTTCATCTTTCAACTCTTGCATTTTAAAAAAATCATTTTCATTCTGACGAAAACTTTCGATACATTCAATCTCTTTAGAACCAGGTAGTGAACTGTAAGTAATGGTAGAAATATTCATTAAATCAGCCTTGCTCATATAACTAGCCCAATCAACCATGCCTTTCCAACCATAACCACGAGCAGCTAACAAAACGTCATACTGATGCCAAGCTTCTTGACTACAATGACGAATCACTTTAATGTAACTTTCATCATCTAAAACATCACTAGAAGTCAACCTCTTCTTTTTCTTGAAAAAATCAAGTAGTCCCATAAAATCCCCCTTCATAAATCTTAAAAATCTTCATAAACAGCTTACCTTAAAAATCAAATGCAAGCTAAACTCTTATTCTGCGTTTTTAACTAGCAAACTAACACACTCGACGTGGTGCGTATTCGGGAACAAATCCACCGGCTGTACTTTTTGGAGTTTGTAGCCGAGTTCTTGGTAGAGTTTGATGTCACGCGCCATAGTTGCTGGGTTACATGAGATGTAAGTAACTTTTTCTGGCTGCATCGCTACACTTGCTTTGATGAAGTTTTCTGTCAACCCTTTACGAGGTGGGTCAACCAGAATCACACTTGGTTTGATACCATCTTTGCTCCATGTTGCCATAGCATGTTCTGCTGAGTCAGCCACATAGTGTGCATTGGTAATGCCGTTTAGCGCAGCATTTCGTTTAGCATCTTCTACAGCATCTTCAATCACTTCAACACCGTAAACTGCTTTGATATTTTTAGCAAATGAAAGTCCAATTGTTCCAATTCCAGAATAGGCATCAATCACGATGTCATCAGCCGTCAAATCTGAAAAATCAATAGCAGTTTGGTAAAGTTTTTCAGCCATTTCAGTGTTCACTTGGTAGAATGAACGTGCTGAAATTTCATATTGATTGCCAAGCATGCTATCAACGATAGTATCTTTACCATAAAGTGTTCTAAAGTCATTGCCAAAAATCGCATTGGTATTTTTATCGTTGATATTTTGGACGATTGATTTTACGGCTGGAAATTCAGCAACGATTTTTTCGATGATTTGCTCGATACGGAAAATTTTCGGACGTGTTGTGACAAAGACAAGCATCATTTCACCAGAATAGTGTCCACGACGAACGACCAAGTTACGAATCAAACCAGTTTGTTCTTTTTCATCGTATGGTTTAAGGTCAAAACGACGAAGCAAATCACGTGTGAAATTGATTAAACGGTCAATTTCTTTATTTTGAATGTAAAAATCAGAAATTGGCATCAAGTCATGTGAATGTTTGCGGAAAAAACCAGTTTCTAGTTGACCATTTACACGACGAACTGGCACTTGAGCCTTGTTACGATAAGCATATGGATGTTCCATACCTAGAGTTTCAGCTACTTCAACATCTGAAATACCAGCTGTCTTATAAAGGTTATCAGCTACTTGTTTGCGTTTAAATTTTAGCTGCTCAGCATAGGCAAGGTGCCCAAAATCAGCGATTCCTGTACGCAAATAATCCACATTCAAATCTTGATTGCGGTGCTCTGAAATCGTCAAGTATTCCTCAACCTTACCGAATCCGATATTTTTCTTCACTTTCAAGACACGCATCTTGATTTTTTCACCTGGAAGAGCATTTTCAACAAAGAAAACAAAGCCATCAACCTTTGCAACACCAGCTCCTTCATGTGATAAATCTGTGATTTCAACCTCAACAATGCTATTTTTTTCTAACATATTTTCCTTTCAACAAGCCTGTAAATTCAAGCTTCTATTAATCAATTCTCGTTCGGTTACTTTTCTCAAAAAAAGAGAAGCATAACTGCCTCTCTATTATATCATATTATTAACGTAGCCCAAGCTCCTTCAACTCTTCTTGGTATTTATTAAAATCAATTGCGATACCGAGTCCGCCGTACATGTCATAATCATCAGTCCAGTCTCCTTCCGCTGGGACCGTCTTTTGCTCAATACCTTTTTGACCACTGGTAATCACACCCAAACCTTCTTTAAGAAGAAATGGGTAAGACACATTTGTTGAGGTAAGGGCATAGATTTTCCCAATGGCTGCAGATCCTGTAAAGAGTTTTGAAGGATCTTTAATCTGGTTGACGATAGCAGAAATCACTTGTTGTTGACGTTGAGTGCGTCCATAGTCACCGTCATCATCTTTACGGAATCGAGCATAGTTAAGCAAGGTACGTCCATCCATCCTTTGATTGCCAACTTCAATCGTTTGATTTGGCACTGTTCCATCAGCTTGCATGTTCAAATCATCTGGAACTTCAACAGAAGAAACTTCTTGTCCATCAACAGTACCAAATTTGGCATCTATTTCAACACCCTTTGGAAATAGTGTATCGATAGCTTCTGCAAAGGTTTCAAAGTCAACCATGACATAATACTTAATATCAATGTCAAAATTATTTTTCAAGGTTTTACGCATAAGTTCTGCACCTTGACGATCATCTTGTTCACCAATATTGAAAGCAACATTAAGCTTTTGGTCGTTTGCGTAATCATTATAGCTAACACCGTTAATATTAACCAGGGTGTCACGCATAAAGCTAACTAGTTTAACTTTACCTTCTTTGTTACCAATATTCATCACCATGATGGTATCTGTTCTAGCATCAGATGAGCCTTGCGAAATCCGCTTATCACTACCAAGAATCAGAATATTAGTCCCGTCATGACTATCTTGACCGTTAAAAGGTTCTACTACTGCAGCAGAATAATTCGTTTCACCACTTGATACCTCATCGACACCACGATAGAACATATAAACCATACCAGCCATAATCAAAATGACTAATAAGCTACAAAATTGTAGAAAATGTTTAAAGCGTTTTTTGTGATGCTTCTTTTTAGGCTTCTTTGCCTTTGGAGCTTTGGGTTCATCGTGTGCAATTCCTTCGTAATAGTCCAAATAGGAAGAGGCGGGCTTTTTTGCTTTTTTCTTTCGTTTTGAACGATGCGACTTCTTTGTTTGAGGATATTTTGGTAAACCTTGTGACGTTAATTGATTGTCAGATGTATCGTAATCATCGTACTCATCATAAGTCACATAAGCGTCATAATCATCATCATAGTCGTCATCGTAGTAATCATAATAATCATAATAATCGCCATAATCATCATAGCGTTCATAATGAGGCTCTTTATGGACAGACGAAGAGTATCCAGATGACATCTCTTGCATACTCATCTGCTTTTTTTGATAGAGATAACCAAACTCTTCCTTTTGTTGCGGATTTAGATACTCTAAATTTCCCAAAAGGTATTCATATCTTAATTCTTCATGCCGACTTAATTTATTTTCTGCCATATCTCATACCACTCTTTCAATCAATCTATACTAAAGTCAGTACAAGTTTAACGAAACGACTATACTATCATTATACTAAAAAAGACATCAGGAAAGAAATTATAACTTGTAAACGTCGTAATTTCCAAGCATTTTATAACCAATGCCAAGTTGGCGCAATTCTTCTAAGGCAAAAGAGACAAGCGCTTCATTGGTATTGTCAATATCAACGATGAAAAAATACTCTCCAAGCGCAGTTTTTAAGGGACGACTTTCAATTTTAGTCAAATTAATCCCACGCCAAGCAAAGACCGCTAAACCTTTATAAAGCGCACCTGGAAGATTA
Source organism: Streptococcus sp. UBA4344 (assembly GCF_002393675.1). Classification (NCBI taxonomy): domain Bacteria; kingdom Bacillati; phylum Bacillota; class Bacilli; order Lactobacillales; family Streptococcaceae; genus Streptococcus; species Streptococcus sp. UBA4344. The sequence continues at coordinate 87,377 of NZ_DGTE01000020.1, read as the reverse complement.
TCTGAGAGCGTTAAAGCTAATGAGATTTTTTGTTGACACTTAGTCAAATCAAATGAACACTTCTTGCGCCCCAATACCCAAAAACGCGTGAAATTCTCATCCATTTCTTGGATATCTTTAGCAATAATTTCCAAATCATACTCTTTTGCTGCTGCAACTGGTGCAATTGCTGCAAAAGGCTCATCGGGATTTTCAGCAATAAAACGTGCAGCGTAAGCCGTGCTTGCTGTCATCTCTATTTGTGCATTCGGATAATGCGCTTTGATGTATTTTTTCCCTTGAGCAATAGCCTGCGGATGTGAGAAAATCTTTTCGATTTTCTTATCTTTCGAAGTCGCTAAAAGTTGTTGCTTAATGGGTTGAATCATTTCCGCAACCGCTTCAATTTTAGCTTGATGAAAAAGGTAGTCCAGAGTTTCGTGAACTGACCCTTCAATCGAATTTTCAACTGGAATAATGGCATAATCCACCATTCCTTCTTCGTAAGACTTGATTACTTCAGTGATATTTGCAAAAGGCACTCGTTCAGCTTCTGGGAATGCCTTAACAGCAACATTGTGCGTAAAAGAACCATTCGGTCCTAAATAGCCAACTTTCATCCAATTTCCTCAATAATTTCTTCCGGTGTTTTTCCAGCAACTTCGATAATACGATTGGCTGCAGCCTCATACATCTCTTGACGTCCATCAAAGATAGCTTTGAAATCTTCTTTACTATTATTAACAAATAAAGGACGGACATTCTTGGTATCATTTTTAATACGATCATAAAGCGTGTCAAAATCAGCTTTCAAGTAAATCGTTTCAGGATTTTTTGCCAAAATATCTCGGTTAACTGGGTTGATAACCACACCACCACCAGTTGAGATAACATGGTCAGAATTCGCCAATTCAGCTAAGACCTGTGATTCAATCTCACGGAATTTGGCTTCGCCTTCTTTCGCAAAGAAATCTGAAATAGACATGCCGATACGCTCTGTAATCAAAGCATCCATATCAATATAATCTTTATCTAGAAGTGATGAAATGGTTGATTTTCCAGAACCCATAAATCCAATAATAATTCTAGCCACGTGACAATACCTCCAAATCATTAAAGAAGCTTGGGTAACTTGTATTGATTGCTTCTGCTCGTTCTAATTCAACGTCACCATCTGATACCAAAAGCGCAGCAATAGCTGTCATCATACCGATACGGTGATCACCAAAGGTATTGATTTTAGCACCATGAAGCGGTGTTTTTCCTTTGATAATCATACCATCATCAGTCGGTGTAATGTCAGCACCCATGGCATTCAAAGCATCGGCTACAACTTGGATACGATCTGTTTCTTTGACTTTCAATTCTTCTGCATCACGAATGACTGTTGTGCCATTAGCTTGTGTAGCAAGAAGAGCAATAATTGGCAATTCATCAATCAAACGTGGAATGATTTCACCACCGATTTCAGTGCCAGAAAGCTCTGAAGTTTCAACGGTAATCGTTGCTGATTTGGCAACTTCATCAACATCTGAAATTGTCATTTTGCCACCCATTGCTTCAATGACATCAAGAATACCAGTACGTGTTTCATTGATACCAACGTTTTCAAGTGTTACTTTAGCATTTGGAACAATAAGCCCTGCAACTAGCCAAAAGGCTGCTGAAGAAATATCACCTGGTACAACCACATCTTGACCAGTAAATTCTTGACCACCTTTGATGCGAATTTCTTTGCCATTCACATCAATTGCACCGCCAAATTGAACAATCATATCTTCTGTGTGATTACGTGTCTTTTCTTTTTCGATAATGACTGATTCCCCATCCGCTTGCAAAGCGGCAAAAATCAAAGCAGATTTCACTTGAGCTGATGCTACAGGAAGTTGGTAATGAATAGGTTTTATATTTTTACTACCACGCATGGTAAGTGGTGGCAAATCACGCTCTGTCTGACCAGAAACTTCTACACCCATTTGACGAAGTGGAATCGTCACACGGTCCATCGGACGTTTTGACAAACTGTCATCACCAAACATCTCAACCGTAAAATCTTGCCCAGCCAAAACACCTGAAATCAAGCGAATTGATGTCCCTGAATTTCCCATATCAAGTTTATTTTGAGGGGCTTTAAGACCATCAAAACCAACACCTGTAATGGTTACAAGGTCTCCATCATCTTGAATATCAACCCCTAAATCACGAAAAACTTGCATGGTTGACAAAACATCTTCGCCACGTAAAATATCGCGAACAGTCGTTTTCCCCTTAGCAAGACTTCCGAACATGATAGAACGGTGACTGATTGATTTATCTCCAGGAACACGTAACGTTCCTTGTAATTGTGACACATTTGTCAATAATTTCATACAACTCTCCCACGGTTTAGTATTAATTCTATTGTACCATAAAAATACTGAAAATTTGCACAACTCTCTAACAATTCTCTTTTTATGATGTTTTATGTACAAAATTTACAAGAAAAACAACTGAAAGAAATTCTTTCAGCTGTTTATGTTTTATTTTTTGCTGCTTTCGTCATCCATTGAAAGAACTGACAAGAAGGCTTCTTGTGGCACTTCAACAGAACCGATAGCTTTCATACGTTTCTTACCAGCTTTTTGTTTTTCAAGCAATTTACGTTTTCGAGAAACGTCACCACCATAACATTTCGCCAAAACGTTTTTACGAAGAGCTTTGATGTCAGATCGAGCAACAATTTTTTGACCGATAGCCGCTTGAATTGGCACTTCAAATTGTTGACGAGGAATGATTTTCTTCAATTTTTCAACGATTAATTTACCACGTTCATAGGCAAATTCATTGTGAACGATGAAGCTAAGCGCATCGACTTTATCACCGTTAAGGAGAATATCCATCTTAACCAATTTAGATTTGCGGTATTCTGAGATTTCGTAATCAAAGCTTGCATAACCACGTGTTGATGATTTCAATTTATCAAAGAAATCAAAAACGATTTCAGCTAGTGGAATTTGGTAAATGACATTAACACGATTTTCATCGATGTAATCCATTGTCACAAAATCACCACGTTTGCGTTGCGCAAGTTCCATAACCGCTCCAACAAATTCTTGCGGAACCATGATTTGTGCTTTAACATATGGTTCTTCGATACTTGCCACCTTAGTTGGGTCTGGGAACTCAGATGGATTTGACACTTCTAGCATTTCGCCATCAGTCGTATTGACATGGTAAACAACAGATGGTGCTGTCATAATCAAGTCAATGTTAAACTCACGTTCCAAACGTTCTTGGATAACGTCCATGTGAAGAAGTCCCAAGAAACCACAACGGAAACCAAAACCAAGAGCTTGTGACGTTTCTGGTTCGAATTGAAGACTAGCATCGTTCAATTGAAGTTTTTCAAGTGCTTCACGAAGGTCATTGTATTTATTTGATTCGATTGGGTAAAGACCAGCAAACACCATTGGGTTCATTTGTTTGTAACCGTGAAGTGGTGCTTCTGCTGGGTTATCCGCAAGAGTAACCGTATCACCTACACGTGTATCAGCAACTGTCTTGATTGACGCCGCGATATAACCAACATCACCTGTTGCTAAGAAATCACGTCCAACTGCTTTTGGTGTGAAGATACCAACTTCAGTAACATCAAATGTTTTACCATTTGACATCAATTGAATGGTATCACCAGGTTTTACCATACCATTGACGATTCGCACTTGCAAAATAACTCCACGATAAGCATCGTAAACAGAATCAAAGATAAGTGCTTGAAGTGGTGCTTCAACATCTCCTGCTGGCGCTGGCACGTACTCAACGATTTGTTCGAGGATTTCTTCAATCCCGATACCAGCTTTTGCTGAGGCAAGTACTGCTTCTGACGCATCAAGTCCGATAACATCTTCGATTTCTTGACGCACACGTTCAGGGTCAGCAGCTGGCAAGTCAATCTTATTAATAACTGGCAAGATTTCCAAATCATTATCAAGGGCTAAATACACATTAGCAAGAGTTTGAGCTTCGATACCTTGTGCCGCATCGACAACCAAAATAGCCCCTTCGCAGGCTGCTAGAGAACGTGACACTTCATATGAAAAGTCAACGTGCCCTGGTGTGTCAATCAAGTGGAAAATGTAAGTTTCACCGTCTTTAGCTGTGTAGTTCAACTCAATAGCATTTAATTTGATTGTGATACCACGTTCACGCTCCAAATCCATGCTATCCAAGAGTTGAGCTTGCATTTCACGACTAGAAACAGTCTCAGTCTTTTCCAAAATACGGTCAGCCAAAGTTGACTTTCCGTGGTCAATATGCGCAATAATAGAGAAATTGCGAATCTTTTCTTGTCGTTTTTTTAATTCTTGAATATCCATCTATCCTATAATCCTATACAATTAATCACTATTCCTATTATATCAAATAAACACCACTGGTGCTATAAAAAGTTTGTAACAAGACCTAAAAGCAAGAAAAATCACCTGGCAAAAAGAACCGCAAATTTCTTTACAAAACTTCAATAAAGCGCTATCATCTAATTAAAGATAGTAGAAACTTTCAAATTTACCGCAAACCTATGACCCACATAGATTACCCCACCCAGTGAAAAACTAGGTGGGGTTTTGTTATATTCATATTTAGCAATTCAATTATTTTGGAACCATTCGAAACAACACAGCTCTAAAACGCAATTCACTTTGCAAATGCAAGGAGTTAGGTTTTGGAACCATTCGAAACAACACAGCTCTAAAACACAAACGCTTTCGCTTCTCCTGCTTCGCCAGTTTTGGAACCATTCGAAACAACACAGCTCTAAAACATCCCTTTAGCTGCAACACGTTTCCACTTGTTTTGGAACCATTCGAAACAACACAGCTCTAAAACTAATATCCAAAAAGTTTTAAACGTTCCTAAGTTTTGGAACCATTCGAAACAACACAGCTCTAAAACATTTATTGGTATGTTAGTATCGAATTACAAGTTTTGGAACCATTCGAAACAACACAGCTCTAAAACACTATTTTCGGGTAAATATCCCTCTTTATAGTTTTGGAACCATTCGAAACAACACAGCTCTAAAACGCGTTCTACTTTTCAGAACTCACACAACTTGTTTTGGAACCATTCGAAACAACACAGCTCTAAAACAGCTATATGGGGCAAAAATACTAGAACCCAGTTTTGGAACCATTCGAAACAACACAGCTCTAAAACATAATCACGAGCTTTATAACGAAAAGCAAGGTTTTGGAACCATTCGAAACAACACAGCTCTAAAACCTCGTGGACCACTTTTTCTCACGAAATTTCGTAATCGCGCCATTTGTCTCAGCCAGACTTCAGCTTCGTATGATTCCTTTTTAGCGTTATTTTATTCCCCAAACCAAAGGGCGATTTCACGTTCTACTGATTCTGGTGAATCTGAACCGTGAACGATGTTAAATGTTGCTGCTCCTTCTGCGGGTGCTTGTGCATAGTCACCGCGGATTGTTCCAGGAAGAGCTTCTTTAGGGTTTGTTGCTCCCATCATTGTACGCCAAGAAGAAATCACTTCTTCACCTGACATAACACCAGCAATCACTGGACCACTTGTCATAAAGTCTACGATTAATGGGAAAAATGGACGGTCAACTAAGTCTTCGTAGTGTTTTTCTAGCAATTCTGGAGTTGCCATACGCATTTCCAATTTTTCGATTTTGAAACCACGACGTTCGATACGGTGTAATACTTCACCAACAAGTCCGCGTTTCACACCATCTGGTTTAATCATAAAGAAAGTTTTTTCCATGTAAACAATCCAACCTATCTAACTAAAATAAATTCACTTTCAATTTTACCATAAAAGAAAATTTTTGAAAAACGTTGAAAGACATTTTCACTAAAGTTTTAGTTGATTTTCATGGATAAAAAATCAGAACCATTCGAAACAACACAGCTCTAAAACAACACGGCGGTAGCGTATACGGTGTTATTGGTTTTGGAACCATTCGAAACAACACAGCTCTAAAACCGCGAAGAAGGAGATCAACCAACTTATTATGTTTTGGAACCATTCGAAACAACACAGCTCTAAAACTGTTATAGTCAAATGATTTCTGGTATTCTAGTTTTGGAACCATTCGAAACAACACAGCTCTAAAACTAGCTTCATCAAACAAGTCTTTATAGACCTGTTTTGGAACCATTCGAAACAACACAGCTCTAAAACAATTACTCTTGTTGGCGAAATTAAATATTTGTTTTGGAACCATTCGAAACAACACAGCTCTAAAACACGAAATCGGTTCTATCCAACCAATCAAAGGTTTTGGAACCATTCGAAACAACACAGCTCTAAAACTATACTCACGGCTACGGTAAGGAACACACGTTTTGGAACCATTCGAAACAACACAGCTCTAAAACAGAAGATAAAGAGCATGGCGGGTCAACTATGTTTTGGAACCATTCGAAACAACACAGCTCTAAAACGAAATACTCATCGATTTCTTCTGGTGTTAGGTTTTGGAACCATTCGAAACAACACAGCTCTAAAACATAAACTATCCATTGCTTATAAGTGCTAGTGTTTTGGAACCATTCGAAACAACACAGCTCTAAAACCTACATGTCAATAACTACTCGTGGCGATGGGTTTTGGAACCATTCGAAACAACACAGCTCTAAAACTATAAATGATTATAGGTTGTATAAATAATGGTTTTGGAACCATTCGAAACAACACAGCGAGTTAAAATAAGGCTTTGTCCGTACACAACTTGTAAAGTGGCACCCGATTCGGGTGCATTTTTTGTGCCCTTACAGGTAATTTCAACAAAACTAAACAAGTTTATTTTACTCCTTAGAACATTAAAAAACAAGCGTTTTCAGATGCTTGTTTTCTTATTTTTTGATTTTCCCTAACTCACCAGCCAGCCCCAGAAAAAGGGGAGGAGAAAGGCGATGATACCTGCGATAACGAAGGTGATGCGTAGCCATTTTTGAGAAATATCAGCTGATTTTACCCAAAAAGTAATGGCAAAAAGCCACGATACGGCAAATAAAAGCCAGTAATACCATTCAAGAAACATTTTGCTTATCCTTTCTCTTTACCATGATGTGCTAGACGCTCTGCTAATTGTTTCCTTGCTATGACAAGTAAGCTTAGCATGAGTGCTTCATAAGTTACAAAGAAGATGATAAAGCAGTGCATGAAGTACTCTTCTGGCAGCACCCAGATGATAGGATCTGTTGCTGGGTTAAAGAGCCAGCTAGAATCCCCTGGAAATAGCATTTCATGAAAAAGGGTAAAAAATTGGTCAAAACCAATCAAAATTCCCACCACTGCAATCAGAATCGGTAAAATAGCTGCAAAAGCAAATGTTTTTTGATGTAGAAAAAGGGATTTGTCAGCTCTGCTATTTTTCCAAAAACGCCAAGATGGATAAACCAGTAAGATGAACACTGCTTGTGCTAAATGAAATAGATGCTTCACGTCGCCAAAATGCTTAAGCCCACTAGCTGATGAGGGAAAATCAGGCATAGCTAAGGTGTGAGATAAGGGATTTGTCAGATATGTCATCAAGACATTGAAGTTTTTTAAGAGGTCAGCTTTTGTTATAGTCACTTGGAGGGTAAGCTTGAGCCAATCCACCTCTAAAGGATAGATTAACCACGCGCCATAAATAGCTACTAGCACTGCTAAAGATAGAAGCCATAACCAAGTGCTAAAGGTCCAAATTCTATTTTTCATCAAAATTCCATTCGTCAAGGCTAGCTAGTACGTGGTCAGGTTTTACTGGAAGTGTTGGCACTTCTTCAGGTTTGGTAAATCCTGTTGTCACAAGTAAAGTAGCAATATCATTTTGAATTCCTGCCATGATATCTGTGAGGTAGTTATCTCCAACCATGATAGCTTCTTCACGTTTGACCCCAAGAACGTCCAAGGCTTTGTTCATGATAATAGCATTCGGTTTTCCGATATAAACTGGTTTAACACGTGTTGCAACTTCTAATAGATTGTTAATGGCACCAGCTCCTGGCATCAAACCACGTTCTGTTGGAATATTCAAGTCTGGATTTGTTCCGATAAAGACAGCACCTTTTTGGATAGCTAATGTTGCTACTGACAATTTTTCATAAGTCAAATCAGTATCGAGTCCCACAACGACATAGGCCGGATTTTCAGTATCTTCGACATAACCGGCTTCTGCAATAGCAGTTTTCAAACCTGTTTCCCCAATCACATAAACAGTTTTGCCACGATTTAAATCATTCATGTAATCAATCGTTGCCATTGTTGCCGTATAAATCGTATTAAGGGGCGTGTGAACATTAAATTGTGTTGCCAACATTTCTTGTACTTTTTCAGGAGTACGTGTTGAGTTGTTCGTTACCAATACATAAGGAATTTGTCGTTCTTGTAGACGTTGGATAAAGCGTTCCCCGGCAGGAATACGTTCTTTTCCTTTATAAATTGTTCCGTCTAAATCAATCAAATAGCCTTTATAAGTCATTCTTTCCTCCAATATATAGTAAATGACCTTTCAGGTAAGTTAAAAGGTCATTAAGTCTTACTTCTTTCCTTAATTATTTAAAAATAGCAGAGCGCTTATTTTTCTTTCCATTCAATGCGTGCTTGAGCTCGCACCACACCTTGAGTGACAATTTCATGCTTGGTTGTCAATCCATCACGTTCAACACGTGACTTGATGTCATGACCATATTGAACCTCTTTAACATATTTTAAATTAATATGATGAGGAATGTATTTTTCTAAAAAGTTGACATCTAAAACATCATACATCCATTCAAGGTATTTACTATTATTAACATGACCATTTAAATCAAGATCAAAGAAACGCACATGATAAAGAGTTTCTTCTGGATTTTCCAAACCTTCATAGCGAGGACCACGATAGATTTTCTTAACTTTTTCCACTTGGTAAACATCCACAATGTCATCAACGACAGGATGTACTTTTCGAGTGTCATAATCCATCAAAACAAAGGTTGAGTGAATGGTCAAAATCTTCTCACCATCTTGACCATAGACATTAAAATCACGGTAACAAAAGAGCTTGTTATAAGCTGTTGGGACCGTCTCAATCACAATGTTTTCAGTGTATTTAGGCAAGCGGTCAATCTCAATAGCATATTCTGTGATAATCCAGACAAGATTATAAGTTTGAAAAACATACTCGTCACTCATTCCAAGACTTAACGATTGCTTGCCAGAAACCTGCAAAACAAGCGATAAGAGTTGTGATAATTTCATATTTTGATTAATATCACTTTCATAAAAAGGTACTTGATATTTTTCTTGATAACTTAATCCCATCTTTTTTACTCCAATATAAATCTCTCTGCGACTGTGTCTCCCAAAAACAGTCCTTTTTTGGTCATGCGTATCACCTTATCATCTGGGACTAATAAGCCCTGCTGACAAAGGTCTCTCACAATTTGACCATAACGTTCTTCAAAAGACAAGCCGAATTTTTCTTCAAATCTGGCGATAGAAACACCTGATTTTTTACGTAATCCTAAGAACAATTCTTCTTCCATCATCTCATCTTTTGTCAATTTTTCTTCTGATAATCTGGCATTACCTTGAGCAACTGCTTTAAGATAATGCTGAATTGGTCCACGATTACGATAGCGGACACCATTTAAATAACCAGAAGCCCCTGCTCCCACACCAAAATACTCTGCATTATCCCAATACACCAAATTATGACGGCTTTCAAAACCTGGTTTGGTGAAGTTTGAAATTTCATAGTGCTCAAAGCCATTAGCTTCTAACTCAGAAATAATGTATTCAAACATCTCCGCCTCCAAGTCTTCTTTAGGTAATTGTAATTTACCGCGACGCATCTTATTCATGAAAACCGTATGATGCTCCAAAATTAAGCTATAAAGACTCAAGTGCGGAATATCAAGAGCAATAGCCTTAGCCACATTTTCCTTAACATCTTCCATAGTTTGACCAGGAAGAGCATAAATCAAATCAATGGAAATATTATGAAAACCAGCTTTTTTCAAATTTGAAATGGTTGAATAAATCTGTGCTTCATTGTGACTACGACCGATTTGTTTCAAATGTTTGTCATTGAAAGTCTGAACGCCAAGTGACACACGATTCACGGCTGAGCGCTTGAGCACTTCAATCTTATCTTCTGTTAAATCACCTGGGTTAGCTTCAATAGTGAATTCTTCTAAAGCACTCAAATCCAAGTGCTTAGTCAAATTCGTCAACAAGTACTCCAGTTGTTCTGCAGTAATTGAGGTTGGTGTTCCACCACCAATATATAAAGTACGCAATTTCTTAATATCATAAGACTCAAACTCACGAATAAGAGCCTGCAAATACTCATCGACAGGCTGATTCTTGATAAAAACCTTTGAAAAATCACAATAATAACAAATCTGCGTACAAAAAGGAATATGTACATAAGCTGATGTTGGTTTTGTTAGCATGACGCTATTATAACATTTTTAAGAAAGATAACCAATGAAATAAACACAATAAAACTCTCTAAACTAGCAAAAAAAGTAGAGCATTGCTGCTCTAACCTTTTTTAATTATTCAATTAATCAATTCCGATTTCTTTACGAACAACATCCGCAATCGTATCTACATAGTAGCTAACTTCGGCATCAGTTGGTGCTTCAGCCATGACACGAAGAAGTGGTTCAGTACCACTTGGACGAACCAAGATACGACCATTACCATTCATTTCTTCTTCCATTTTACTGATGATTTCTGCAATAGCTGGAACTTCCATAGCTTTGCTCTTCATGCTGTTTTCAACACGAACGTTAACCAATTTTTGTGGGTAGATAGTCACTTCAGCAGCCAATTCAGAAAGTGTTTTACCAGTTTCTTTCATCACTTTAACCAATTGGATACCAGTCAATTGACCATCACCAGTTGTGTTGTAATCCATGATGATAACATGACCTGATTGTTCACCACCAAGGTTGTAACCAGATTTACGCATTTCTTCAACAACGTAACGGTCACCAACTGCTGTGATAGCTTTGTTAATTCCTTCACGGTCAAGTGCTTTGTGGAAACCAAGGTTTGACATAACAGTTGTTACGATAGTATTGTGAGCCAGTTGTCCACGTTCTGATAGATATTTACCGATGATGTACATTACTTTGTCACCATCAACGATTTCTCCGTTTTCATCAACGGCAATCAAACGGTCACTATCACCATCAAAAGCTAAACCAACTGCTGAACCTGATTCTTTAACAAGTTCTTGTAATTGTTCTGGGTGGGTTGAACCAACACCATCATTGATGTTAAGACCATCTGGATTTTCACCAATAACAGTAATATCAGCATCCAAATCAAGGAAAACATCACGTGCTGATACTGAGGCTGAACCATTAGCAGTATCAAGAGCGACTTTCATTCCTTCAAGGCTCACACCTGTAGAAACAAGGAATTTTTCGTATTTACGAAGTCCTTCTGGATAATCAACAAGTGTTCCCAAGCCGTCTGCTGAAGGACGAGGAAGAGTATCTTCAGGTGCATCAAGAAGAGCTTCAATTTCCAACTCTTGATCATCAGCCAATTTAAAGCCGTCACCACCAAAGAATTTAATTCCGTTATCTTGTGCAGGGTTGTGACTAGCAGAAATCATAACACCAGCACTAGCTTTTTCAGTACGTACAAGGTATGAAACACCTGGAGTTGCTAAAACGCCAAGTTTATAAACTTCAATACCAACTGAAAGAAGACCAGCAACCAATGCTGATTCAAGCATTTCACCAGAAATACGAGTATCGCGTGCCACAAATACTTTTGGACGTCCTGTTTCATGCTGGCTAAGAACATAGCCACCAAAGCGTCCCAATTTGAATGCTAACTCAGGGGTCAGCTCAACATTTGCTTCTCCACGAACACCATCTGTTCCAAAATATTTTCCCATTATTTTTTTTAGCGAAAAATTCGCTTCCTCCATTACTAATATTCATTTCCTAAGGGCAAGAAATTAACTTGTCCACTATTCTTTAATATATAGTCCTAGCTATTATGAACTATTTTTTTGTCACTGTCAACTGTACCGTCACTACTGAAGGCTCAACAGCTACATTATCAGCTGTTAAATTAACACTTAAATTCGTATCTTTTGTTACGTTCGACACATCGACATTTGCAACAACTTCATTGACAGCATTAAGAGCATCTTGACTACCAGAAATCGTCACCTGATCTTGACTAAGATTGTAAGAAATTTTTGATAGTTTGTCATTCATTTTGCCGGTCATCTTAACAGTAACAGGCACAGTTTTAGTCAACTTTTTGATGTTAACTTCAAGTCTTGCTTTTGAAGGGTTGATAGCACTTGCAAGGATTGTTCCATCGGCGGCTACTGCTTGCAAGGCAACTCGTCCATTATAGTTGCTATTTAAAACTTCATTTTCTGGCAACTTGGCAACTACATGATCAATTTGATCAATGATTGACTCTGAACTAGTCACTTCAACTTCTGAAATGTCAGTTGATACCTTCTTCAATTCATAGCCTTTGGCAATTTGGTTATCGTCAATGACACCTTGAACCTCAAAAGTTTTGGTTTTCTTTTTACCAATTGTCACTGAAATATTATTTGGTGAAGCTGTTGCTGTAACACCTGAAGGTAAATTAGTTACCTTAAGCGGTACGGTTTGAGTACCTTCACCTAATCCAGTCAAATCTGCAACAACCTTAAAACTTCTCGTATCATTATTAATCTCTGAATCTAATTTAACACGGTTAATTGATGTTAAATAAACTTCTGTTTCATAAGAGTAACCACTAATAAAATACTTATCGCTATCATATTTGATATCGATAGGAACGTTGGTCAAAGTGTGCGTAAAGGTCTCCGTTGCCCCAGACACCTGTGACCCAACGTTCTTATAATTACTCGTTGTGGCAGTCAAAAATAGAAGAATGGAAAAGATAATCGATACAATAACCAACCAAAATTGACTATTGAAAAACTTTTTCATTTTTTCTTCCTCCAAATTTTTTGGTACCAATGCTCTTCTTCCTCAACTTTTGTAATTAAGTGGGTGCGAAGAATGGCCTCAAAATTTTCTTTTGTCAAATCATGTAAAAATTCGCCTTTTGACGTAATTGAAATACCACCAGTCTCTTCTGACACAACAATTGTAAGAGCATCAGAATTTTCTGAAAGTCCAATAGCCGCACGGTGACGTGTTCCAAATTCCTTTGAAATTGCCATTGACTCAGATAAAGGAAGATATGAACATGCTGTTGCAATTTTATTGCCACTAATAATAACAGCTCCATCATGCAAAGGAGTATTTGGAATGAAGATATTAATCAATAATTGACTTGAAATATCAGCATCCAAAGGAATCCCTGTAGAAATATATTCTTGCAAAGTTTGTGTACGTTCGATAGAAATCAAAGCTCCAATTTTACGTGGACTCATGTAAGCTACAGATTTGACCAAAGCTTCAACTAATTTTTCTTCATCACTGATTTGTTGTGTTTGCGAAAAAACTTGTGTTGAACGACCAAATTTTTCAAGTCCTGAACGAATCTCAGGCGCAAAAATCACAACACACGCTATCACACCATATGTGATAACTTGATTCATCAAATAAGAAATGGTCGTAAACCCAATCCATTCAGCGATAAATTTCAATAAGATAAAGAAGACAACACCTTGAATCAAGGACATAATCTTCGTGCCCGCTAAGGCTTTTATTAAACGATAAATAAAATATGCTACGATTAAAATATCTAATAAATGAACAACAATAGTCCATGGATTTTCAACTAAAGTTGCCCAAAATTTAGCATCAATAGCCGCTAAATTACTCATACATACATCTCTTTTCTCTAACTAATTAAAACTACCCCTCTATTATACCACTTTTAAAACAGATTTTCTTTATTCGAAAATACCTTTTTGTGGTACAATATTCCTATGAAAGTAAACACATTAATGGGAATTACGGCTGGTAAAGCAGCTCACGCCATTCTTTCAAAAATGGGACGTGGCTCAACCTTGCCTGGAAAAATTGCCCTCAAATTCGACAAAGATATTCTAGATACGATTGCAAAAGATTACGAGATTGTTGTCGTGACAGGAACAAACGGTAAAACTCTCACAACTGCCTTGACAGTTGGAATTTTACGCGAGGCTTTCGGTGAAATTGTGACAAATCCAAGCGGTGCTAACATGATTACCGGAATCACGTCAACTTTCTTAACAGCTAAAAGAGCGAAATCTGGCAAAAAAATTGCTGTGCTAGAAATCGATGAAGCTAGCCTTCCAAAAATCACTGAGTACATCACACCAAGTCTATTTGTTTTCACGAATATTTTCCGTGACCAAATGGACCGCTATGGTGAAATCTACACAACTTATCAAATGATTTTGGATGGCGCTGCCAAAGCTCCTAATGCTACAATCTTGGCAAATGGTGACAGTCCACTCTTTAATTCAACAACTGTGGTCAATCCAGTAAAATACTACGGATTTGATACTGAAAAACATGATCCTGAGTTGGCTCACTACAACACTGAAGGTATTTTGTGTCCGCAGTGCCAAAGCATCTTAAAATACAAACTTAACACTTATGCCAACCTTGGTGATTATGTTTGTGAAAATTGTGGTTTCCACCGTCCAAAACTCGATTATGCCTTAACAGAATTGACAAAAATCACAAACACAACTTCTGAATTTGTCATTGATGGACAAGGTTACAAAATCAACGTTGGCGGTCTTTACAACATTTACAACGCACTTGCTGCTGTTTCCGTTGCTGAATTCTTCGGGGTTGAGCCTGAAAAAATCAAGGCTGGCTTTGACAAGAGTCGCGCTGTATTTGGCCGTCAAGAAACCTTCAAAATCGGTGATAAATCATGTACTTTGGTTCTCATCAAAAACCCAGTTGGTGCCAGCCAAGCCCTTGATATGATTAAACTTGCGCCATATCCATTTACCTTATCAGTCCTACTGAATGCTAACTATGCTGATGGAATTGATACTAGCTGGATTTGGGATGCTAACTTTGAATCTATCCTAGATATGGATATTCCACAAGCCTTTGCTGGTGGAGTTCGTCATTCCGAAATTGCACGTCGCTTACGTGTAACCGGTTATGATGAAGACAAAATCACTGAAGCAGAAAGTTTAGAAGATATTATGGCATTGATTGAAGCTCAACCAACTGACCATGCTTATATCCTCGCTACCTATACTGCTATGCTACAATTCCGAGAAATATTAGCTAGTCGACATGCTGTTGGAAAGGAGATGAGCTAAGATGACATATACTTCACTACAATCTCCTAACACTAAAGATTACCAATACGAATTAAACGTTGCTCATCTTTACGGAAATCTAATGAATACCTACGGTGACAATGGTAACATCCTTATGATGAAATATGTCGGTGAAAAGCTTGGTGCTAAAATGACCTTTGATATCGTTTCATTAGGGGATTCATTTGATAGCGATTATTATGATATGGTCTTCTTCGGAGGGGGACAAGATTACGAACAATCTATTGTTGCCAAAGATCTTCCAAGTAAAAAAGAAGGTATCGCTGATTTCATCAACAAAGATAAAGTCATTCTTGCTATCTGCGGTGGTTTCCAATTATTAGGTCAATACTACGTCCAAGCCAACGGCGAAAAAATTAACGGTATCGGTGTAATGGGACACTACACCCTTAACCAAAAAAATAACCGTTTCATCGGTGATATCAAAATTCATAATGACGAATTCAACGAAACTTACTACGGTTTTGAAAATCATCAAGGTCGTACTTTCCTCTCTGACGATGAAAAACCACTTGGTACTTGTGTTTACGGAAATGGTAATAACAAAGAAGACGGTACAGAAGGTGTTCATTACAAAAATGTCTATGGTAGCTACTTCCACGGACCAATTCTATCACGTAACGCTAACTTAGCTTACCGACTTGTAACCACTGCTTTGAAGAACAAATACGGCTCTAGTATTACACTACCAAGCTATGACGACATTCTTTCAAAAGAAGTTGCCGAAGAATATGCTGATACTAAAAGTAAAGCCGAATTTGAAAAATAGCATACTAAAAAGCGCCTGAAGACAATTCTTCAGACGTTTTTCTCACTCTTCAATTGGCCCATTTTCTTTACTCATAAAATCATGAGAAATTTACCTTCAATACTATTTATCATTTTAAACACAGAAAAACCTTAGCCTAAGCTAAGGTTTTTTTACCTTATATAATCAGAGATTATTTTTTAAGGTTGTAGAATGATTTCAATCCACGGTATTCAGCTACTTCACCAAGTTGGTCTTCGATACGAAGCAATTGGTTGTATTTAGCGATACGGTCAGTACGTGAAAGTGAACCAGTTTTAATTTGACCAGCGTTAGTTGCAACTGCGATGTCAGCGATTGTTGAATCTTCAGTTTCACCTGAACGGTGTGATACAACTGCAGTGTAACCAGCTTCTTTAGCCATTTCGATAGCTTCGAATGTTTCAGTCAAAGTACCGATTTGGTTAACTTTGATAAGGATTGAGTTAGCAGCTTCTTCTTTGATACCACGTGCAAGGTATGAAGTGTTTGTTACAAAGAAGTCATCACCAACCAATTGAACACGTTTACCAAGACGTTTAGTAAGTTCTTTCCATCCGTCCCAGTCGTTTTCGTCCATTGCATCTTCGATAGTGATGATTGGGTATTTGTTAACCAATTCTTCAATGTAGTCGATTTGTTCTGCAGCAGTACGTTTAGCAGCACCTTCACCTTCGAATTTAGTGTAGTCATAGACTCCGTTATCGTAGAATTCTGATGAAGCACAGTCAAATCCAAGGAATACATCTTCACCTGGTTTGTAACCAGCAGTTTCGATAGCTTTGATGATTGTTTCTACAGCGTCTTCAGTTCCTTCAAATTTAGGAGCGAAACCACCTTCGTCACCAACAGCTGTTTCAAGACCACGTTCTTTAAGGATTTTCTTAAGTGTGTGGAAGATTTCAGCACCCCAACGAAGAGCTTCTTTGAACGTAGGTGCACCAGCAGGTACGATCATGAATTCTTGGAAAGCGATTGGAGCATCTGAGTGAGAACCACCATTGATGATGTTCATCATTGGAGTTGGAAGAACTTTAGTGTTGAAACCACCAAGGTAGCTGTAAAGTGGAACTTCAAGGTAGTCAGCTGCTGCGCGAGCTACGGCAATAGAAACACCAAGGATAGCATTTGCACCGAGTTTACCTTTGTTTGGAGTACCGTCAAGAGCGATCATAGCACGGTCGATAGCTTGTTGATCACGAACATCGAAACCGATGATTGCTTCAGCAATGATGTTGTTAACGTTGTCAACAGCTTTTTGAGTACCAAGACCGTTGTAACGAGATTTGTCTCCGTCACGAAGTTCAACTGCTTCGTGTTCACCAGTAGAAGCTCCTGAAGGAACCATACCACGACCAAATGCGCCTGATTCTGTGTAAACTTCTACTTCAAGTGTTGGGTTACCGCGTGAGTCAAGGACTTCGCGAGCGTAAACATCAGTAATAATTGACATTATGTTACTCTCCTTATGAGTTTTTAATATTTTTACACTAAAATAATACCATAATATCGGCGCTTAAGCAAATAAAAACGAGAATTTTTGAAAATCGCTACCAACTTTCATAGCTTTTCACAGTTTTCAATAACCAGACAGCTCAAAACTGACAGTTTAGTAAATTTAACTTATAATGGTTGTAACAACATACGGAGGCCCTTACTATGACTGATTTAGAAAACAAAGTTTTGCAAGCTGCAACAGGAGAAAAACGCTTAAATCCTGATGAACAACGTCTTTATTTTGGAACTTTTGCAGAACGTGTCGTCTTGTCTATTCCTCTTGAAGAAAGCCGATTAGAAGATGTTCAAAATCGTTTTAGTGATATTTTAGGACAATTAAATAAAAAATACGACACTTTATTAGTTAAAATTTCGCCAAAATTATCCGTTTCAAACCAAATGTTTTACATGAAAACTGCTCAGGAATTACACATTCAAGCAACAATTGTTGATGAAAAAAATGCCCAATCCCCTTATGGTATCATTGTTCACTCAAACCAAGCTGAAAATGTAGCAAATCCTCTGCTATCTGATCAATTTCCTATTAGCCATAATGAACCAAAAGAAGCCCCTAAAAAGGGCTTCTGGTCAAAACTTTTCCACAAAAATTAAAATCTAGTAAAGCTTAGTAAATTTCCAACGTTTTGTGCTGTGCGTTCCAAGTTTTGCCTAGCTTTATCAAGAGTATTTTCCAAAGTATCGACATCAGCAATGATCGGGAAAGCAGCCTGAATATTTGAAATTGGGAAACTTGGCAAATCATCTTTAAGACTGCCACAGATAGCAATCACTAATTTTCCGCGTGGTGTTCGTTGAGCGAGTCCAACTGGTGCTTTTCCTGACAAACTTTGCTTATCCATACGTCCTTCACCGACTATAACAACATCTGCTTTTTCAACACGTCGATCAAAATCAAGCATATCAAGAACAGCATCGATACCTGAAATAATTTGCCCACCAGCAAAGGCCGATAAACCAGCTGCCATTCCACCACCTGCTCCTGCTCCAGCCAAATCCAAAACAGCTGGGAAGAAAGTTTGGTAAAATCTTTCCATATCTTTATCAACGCTTGCAAAGTCATCTTTTGCAAGCCCTTTTTGTCCTCCAAAAATATAGGTTGCTCCATTTGGACCACACAAAGGATTGGTTACATCAGTGATGACTGTTATCTTAGTTTGCGACAAATCCCAATGACAACTTTCGTAAGAAACCATTGTAATCTCTCCAAGATGCTCACCAATAGCCTCTACTTCATGACCAGTTTTATCAAAGAACCGGTAACCTAAACCACCGGCCATACCAAGACCACCATCATTGGTTGAACTACCACCAACGCCAATCATAATTTCTTCGACACCTAGTTCAACAAGGTGACCAATCATTTCACCGACGCCTCTTGTTGTAAGGGTTAATGGGCTACGCTGATCAGTCGGTACTTTTTCTAGACCACAAATATCAGCCATTTCAAAAACAGCTAAACGACCATTAGTTGCATAATGAGCTTCAACGGGTTGACCGAGAGCTCCTGTAACGGTATAGTTTTCACGTTTTAAATGGAGACCATCAGTCAATGCTTCCAATGTGCCTTCACCGCCATCACCAACTGGCATTAAATCAAAGGTAGCGTTAGGCAAAGCTTTTCTAAACCCTTTTTGAATAGCTTTTGCAACTTCGAGTGCCGATAAACTTTCTTTAAATGAATCAGGTGCGATTAATATGTGCATAGTACCAACTCCCCCTTACACTTCTTACTACTATTATATAATTTTTTTAACAAAAGAGGTTACAAAAACATGAAGCTATACAAAAATCCCCTTTCATACAAGAAAGGGGATTGTAATGAATTTTAGTCAGAGTACATAATCATAGTTTAGCCATTTTTCTTATGTCTTTTTACTTCTAACACTGCTAAACTTGCCAAGCTTAGAAGACCTACAAAGCTTAAAACATTGCTATTTCTTTGACCTGTTTCTGGCAAAGCACCTGTGCTATTTTCAACTACCTTAGCAGTTTCAAGATTATTAAGAGCATCAAATACAGCTTTATTTTGATTTTGTGCAGTTTCTAAGGCTTGTGACGCTTGATTAGAATCAGTAGACACTTCATTTTCTGCGATTTTATCTTGATAAACAATACCATACTGACTAAAGTGGTCTACATCAAAGACTGCAAATGTTACAAGGTGACCATCAATAACTCTATTCATTAGTTGGAATGTAAGAGATTGAGGCTGACCATTAACTGGCAGATAAAAAACTTCTGAAATTGTTTTACCAGCATCAACCGGTAAAATGACACGAGCTGTTTTGGTGATATCCAACACATGACCTTCATCATCTGTTGGTTGAATATCAAACAAATCATAATCGTCACCAGTTAAAATTTCTGGTGTTTTAGCATCGTTAGTTTCTTGATGACTTACTTCAATTTTTTTGATATCTTCACGCTCACCTGGCGCTAAAACAACACTAACACCACTCGCTTGGTCATAAAGAGTTCGCTCAGTTTCAGCACTAGCTTTTCTCAAACGTAAAATTGTTGCTGTTAAGGGATCAAGTGTCACACTATTTTCTGTAAATGACACACCTTTTGGATTTAAAATCGCACTTGAACCAGCTTGTTCACTATCTGCAACTACTTCAGCATTCAATAAAGCTTTATAGGCATCTGATAAAACAATATCACGCGCTTTACTATCAGCGTTGATAAAGACAGCATAAATATCTCCGTTACTTGCTTGTGTTTGATAGGCAATAATCAAATCTTCTTGACCTACACCATTTTCATTTGGTACAGTGATTAGTTTAACTTTGCTATCAACTTCTTCCTTAGTTTTAAGGGTAAAGGCGTCAGTTGAGCGACGTAGAGCAATCAGACCTTTTGTATAAGCTTGTGTTTTCGCATGTTCTGGATAAGCTGTTTTATCTGTCGCCTTTGTCCAATCAAAATGATTAATCGCATCAGTTGAGTCATAAGAATCACTGATGAAATATGGATAGTCAAATGGTGTGCCATCTAAGTTGGTTAGTAAATCTGATTTTTCTGGTACTTTATCAGCAGAAACAGGAGTCTTATAGGCTTCGTCACGGAATTGTTTGGTGCGGCCATATTCTTGACCTGAATGAATAAAGGCTGTTCCTTGAGAAGTTAAGATAATAAGATTTCCCAAACGTTGACGACGTAGAATCTCAGATTCATTTTCAGCAACTGATGGATCTTTATGGATTGATTTGGCAATAATATCGTGAAGCGTTAAATTATCGTGAGCCGCAATGTATTGAATTACATCACCTGGATCATCCGCTGTGAAATTATTTGGCTGAGCTTTGATAGTGTTAAAGAGTTCTTGTAAATCTTTTACCCCACCAGTGATAAAACATGGTAAACCTTCACTTGGATAACCTGATTTAAGGAGATTACGAATATCATCAGAGAAAGAAGCAACACTATCTGTGTGTGCCATCCAAGTTTGGTCAGCTGGTTGACGACTATCATTAGCATCACCTGCATAAGTTATCCAACCTTCACCAAGCATAATAACATTTGGATTCAAGGCTTTTGCTATATCATAAGCCATCTGAACAGTTTGGGCATCCAAATCTCCCATCATATCAAAACGGAAACCATCTACTTTGAATTCTTTTGTCCAATAGGCAATAGAATCCAAGACCATACGTCGAGTCATGTAGTGAGTTGTTCCTGGACGACCACCGCCAAAGCTTGTCTTAGCTTTGCCATCTGCTTCCATGAAGTGATAATAATTTGGCTCTAAATCTTCAAGAATAGCAAGATCTGCTGTGTGATTATAAACAACATCCAGGATAATGCCCATGCCATGGTTGTGAATTTCATTGATGAGATTCTTAAATTCAGCAATACGTTTAGCTGGATCTGATGGATTTTCAGAATACATCCCTGTCAAAGCAAAATAGCTTTGTGGGTCGTAGCCCCAATTATAGTTTGTATTACTTGAAGCATAATCAGTTAATCGTTGACTATTAATTGCTTCATTAACATAGTAATAACTCATCACTGGTAACAATTGAATATGAGTGACACCTAGACTTTGGAGATAATCTAATTTTTCAGCAAATGCCGCAAATGTCCCAAATTGATTACGAAGCTCTTCTGAAATCGCTGTGTCAGATGTAAAGTCACGGACATGTGCTTCATAAATAATGGCATCTTCACGAGCTGTGTAACCTTTAATATCTGCATAAGTCATGTCTTGATTACCAATAGCACTTGTATCGACAATAGCTGCTTTAGCAACCTTATATGATGGATCTGCTCCTATTAAGTCACTATTCCATTCAGCTAGTGACTTAGCATAAGGATCAAGTGCTAAAACAGTATCCTCACCACGAGTGATTTCATAATGGTAATAATAACCACGATAATCAGTAATTCCTAAACCAAGACTTGGTGTCAATGTCACAGACCAATCGCCCTTATCACCTTTTGCCATGGCAACTTTACCAAGAACTTTTGTTTGGTCATTTTTATCATAAAGTACAAGTGAAACACTGTCAGCACTTGGAGACCAAACAGTCAAATCAACACGCGCTCCTTCTTCAGAAACACGCGCTCCCAATTCACCGTCATAAGCGTATTGTGAATCCATGTATTGCCAACTTCTTTTGGCTTGATAGTGATCTTCAGCATAACTTACAGTATAAGTTGTTGCTGCTGAAAAATCACCTGTAATGGTTACTTTATTGCTTGCAGCATCTAGACTAATAGCTGTAATCGCAACAGGATTACCATCTTTATCGCTTACTTTAAGATTTTCTAAAAGGTTATCTTTATCAGCATCTGCTAAGTTGCTGATAATTGCTGAAAGTTCTGTTTGACTAATTTGTTGTGCTGATGTTAAGCGAACAGTGCTTACAAAATATGGATTCGTATAAATAGTCTTATCCTCATCTTTCAAGAAAATTTGTGTTTGATTAGCTAAATCTTTAAAAGTGTAATTGTCTGGTTGAATCTTAGCCGCATCGCCTTCTTTTGATTCATCAAGAAGCAAGAAACCAAGTTCATTGAAATCAGCTAAAGGAACATCAATATAGGCACCATATTTGCCAAAATTTTCAAAATCAACTCCATCAGGCCAAGCCCCCATACGAGAAGTGATTGAACCGTCTGCACTACCCCATAGCCAAATCGCTAAATTCTTGTAATTACCATCGCTACGATAATAATTAATCCGAATTTTTCCTTTTTCAAGTGGAGCATAGTAATTAGCATTGTAATTTTCATCAAACCAAACCTCATTCATGTCCTGGCTAATGAGATTAACTAATTTGTCACCTGAAACATTATCACCCTTGCTATTATTGATTAACAGTCCAACCTTGTGACGATTAGCATTTACCAATTTCACATCAAGATAATAACCATAAGCATCACGTTTAGCATTTGAAAAATTAAGAGCTCCGTTTGGCCAAGATTCTGATGGGTGTTCAACATCTTCCCAAGTCCATAAACCAAGGCTAGCTAAATCATCTGATGGCAAAGTCTTAAAATGAACGCGCAGCGTATTTTCAGCAATTGGCTCTTCTTCTGTCTGAGCGATAAAAGCCTGTGTAATAGCACCTGCAGACACTTTTAGTAACATGGTACCACCTTTTGAAATGGCTGGCGCTTCAATATCAAGATAATACTGACCATCTTGTCCAAGGAGAGCTTGATAAGTTGCTCCTGTGTAATAATCAGTCACCGTTGCTGCCTCAGTCAAAAGCAAATGAAGCTTTTGTGACTGGTCTTTCAAATTGTACAAAATATAAGCTGCATCTGAGTCATTTGCTCGTTTGGCAAGAAGCCAGCCTTGGCTATCATTAACTGCTACTGTACTGTGACTACCACGCGCCAACAATTCACTGTTATCACGACGGAAGGCTAATAATTTTTGATAGTGCTCTAAAACTTCATTATCAGTTACATCATTCCAATCAAATTCATAACGATTATCATAGTAAGGCCAGTTATTAGCACCAGATTGCCCTAGCTCCTCACCATAATAAATGACTGGTTGCCCTTTAGCAGTTAACAAAAGCGTTGCTGCTAATTTGAGTTTATTTAAATCACCACCAATGCTATACAAGAAACCATCTTCATCATGGCTACCTAGAAATTGTGCCAAGGTATAAGCACTAGTAAGCGCATCATTTCGGGCAATCAATTCATCATTTGCATCTTTCAAGCGACCATTAACTAGCAACTTAGCAATATCTTTAAACCCAAAATCAAGCAAACTATCCATGCTACCAGTGCCTAAATCACCCTTGGTATCTTTGTAATTGGCACCCCAACTTTCTCCAACCAAGTGGAAATCAGCATCTTTTAGCGCTAGCTCATTTTTAAAATATTGCCATGTCGTATCATCAACGTGTTTAACAGTGTCGACACGAAAAGCGTAGATACTATTTCCTTTTTCTGTTGTAGATTTTTCAAGCCATGCTGTTTGCCAAGCAACTAATTGCTCTCGCACAGCTTTCTCTTCTGTTTTAAAATCAGGTAGGCCAGATTGTGACCCTTGAATATCATCGCCTTTATCTTCTTCTGGTGTACGTACCATACCAGCAAATTTATCTTCTGTACCATAACCTGAGTGATTTAGTACCACATCAACAATGATATTAATGCCACGTTCGGCAGCCTGATCAATTAATTCATGGAAATCATCAAGTGTTCCAAGATGAGGGTTGAGTTTTTCAAAATCATCAGCCCAATAGCCATGATAAGCATAATACTCTTTACCAGCTTCAGTGCTAACATTTTGTGGAACATTTTCAACAATTGGTGTTACCCAGATACTTGTTACGCCTAATTGTTTGAGGTAATCAAGTTTAGCGGTAACCCCTTTAAAATCACCACCTTTGTACACACCTGCCTGATTGACAGCTTTAGCGTAGTCTTGATGATAAGGATCATCATTGCTTGGATCACCATTGTAAAAACGGTCAGTCAACATGAAGTAAATCACTTGTTCATCCCAGTCGACTTCATTAGCCTGTTTAACTCGCTTGGTTACAGTGACCGAAACCGTCGTATCATAATAACCATTATCTTTATCAAAGACTCGAACAGGAAGACTATAATTTCCGGGTTGAGTATCTGAAGTTGCCGTAATCGTTACACGATTGAGCTCAGGTGACATTTCAATAATACCACCACCGATTTGAGTCGTATCAACTTGCATGCGCGTGATGTCAACATTTTCCGGATTAGTAACTGTCACATCAATCAAATCGGTTTCATTATAATTAAACGGACGGTAACTACTTGCTGCTACTGAAACATTGTGTACTCCAGGGGTAGCTTTTGAAAAGTCCTGTCCTGTAACCGTAGCTACATAATAAGGATTCGTATAGACTGTGGCATCGTCATTATGTAAGAAAATCTGACTATGAATCTCTCGATCAGAAAAGGCCATATCAAGAGTTTTATTACCAGACTTGTCAGGATCATTTTGATTAACTAACAAGAAACCAATATTAGAATCTAACAATTTTGACAGAGGTAGATCAATATAACGACCGTAAGCTCCTTCTTGTGTGAAATCAAGAGCATCTGTTGGCCATGTGCCAAATTGCGAAGCCACATCTCCCCAAGCCCACAGGCCCCAGCCATCATAATTACCATCATCGCGCTTGTAGTTAATACGAATAATACGGTCATCAGCTAAAGGCTTATAGCTATAAGTCGTAAAATCTGAAGTAACCCAAACTTCATTAGCATCTTTTGATAAAGGTTTAATGCTTTGGTCTGAATCACTAGTCTTCTCACCATTTTTTAGTAAAAGGTAGCCAATGTCACCGTGACTTGCCGCTTGCTTAAGGTCAATGTAGTAACCAAATTCATCTTTCTGATTAGCAGAAAATGGCGTTGCTGCTGCAGGCCAATTATTACCATCAGAAGGTTCAGCTACAGCACCCCAAGTCCACAAGCCATACTGCGCATAATTATCATCTGTTACTGCTTGGAAGTGAACTCGAATCGTATTTTCAGCAATCGGAGGATTTGATACTTGACTGTCAGATTGAGGAGAATTTAGAAGATTAATCTGATTAGCAGTCTCAGTAGTGGTTTCACTAGTAGAAGACTCTGGACCTACTGTTTCTGAATTACTTAGCTCATTAACAGCTTGATTACCTTGACTTTTTGAAGTAGCTTCTGAAGTTTGTAAATCTTGTTCAACTTCTTGTTCTGCAGCAACTGTTGGCTGAGACTCAGTCTCATCAACCGAGTTAGTTGGCTCGTTAGTTTCTGTGTTTAAGGTCTGATTAACTACCTCAGTAAACTCAGAAGTTTTTTGCTGCTCAGTCACAGAAAGCAAGTTATCACTCATTTCCTCTTCAGCTGCTAGCTGGGCATTTACCTGATCTGCAGAAACGCTTGTTATCCCAGCGCCCCAAAAAAGTGCAGTCGCAATTGCAACCGAAGCGACACCAACTTTTAGCTTACGAATCCCAAAGCACTCTCGCTTTTCTGGGAAAGAAAGTCGACTTATCTTTTTCATTGAAGACCTCCGTCTTAAATTAGTAGTATTTTATGCTTTCAGTATACAAAATACTTTATATTTACGCAAGCGTTTTCGTAAAATAAATATTATATTTAAAAATAGTTTTTATGGTAAATAATTAGATACTAAGAAAAACAGAGTGCAATCGATTGCTTTTGGACACAATAAAAAAGGGTAGAACTTTTTCTACCCTTTTTTTAACTTAATAATTTGTAATTTCTGGTCGGTCGTGAACATTGCTCTTTTTGCCTTGACGAGCCTCTAAAACAGCTTCGACATCATCAGTAGTAACACCAGTTTCAACTAGCATAACTGCCAAATGATATAAAACATCTGCTGTTTCATTAGCAATTTCATCTTTATCAGCATTTTTAGCTGCAATAACAACTTCGGTTGCTTCTTCACCGACTTTTTTCAAAATCTTATCTAAGCCTTTATTATAAAGATAATTCGTATAAGAGCCTTCTTTAGGATTTTCCTTACGGTCTAAAGCTTCTTTGTATAATGTTTCTAACATTTTCCAGTCCTTTCTGTCTTTTACAAAATATCATTGAAAAAGCAGCTATAAGCTCCAGTATGGCAGGCAGCACCTTCTTGCTTAACTGCTACAAGCAAAGTGTCACAATCACAATCCGTCTTAATTGACTTAACATACTGGTAATGACCACTTGTTGCTCCTTTATGCCAAAGTTCATTTCGTGAGCGACTCCAATAATGCATTTGTTTTGTCTCTAATGTTAAACGGTAAGCTTCTTCATTCATGTAAGCAAGCATTAACACTTGCCCAGTCTGATAATCAGTAACAATTACAGGAAGAAGACCGCCTTGTTTAGCAAAATCAAGTTTAATATCACTCATTGTCTCACCTCAATTCCAGCTTTGGTCATGGCTGATTTGGTGTCAGCAATCGATACTTCTCCATAGTGGAAAATCGATGCAGCTAAAGCACCTGTAGCTGTTGTCTTTTCAAATACTTCTACCATGTGCTCAATATTTCCAGCTCCCCCAGAAGCAATAATAGGAACATTGACCACATCAGCAACTGCATTTAACATATCTAAATCAAACCCTGATTTAGTACCATCTTTATCCATACTAGTGAGAAGAATTTCACCAGCACCAAGACTAACAACTTTTTTTGCCCATTCAATCAAATCAATGCCTGTATCCTTACGACCACCAGCAACATAGACATGCCAAGTGCCATCTTCTTCTTTTCGAGCATCAATAGCTGAAACAACACACTGATTACCAAACTTTTCAGCACAATCTTTAATCAATTGCGGATTAGCTACCGCTGATGAGTTAACCGCCACTTTATCAGCACCAGCTTTAAGCATTTTATTCATATCCTCGACAGAGCGAATACCTCCACCAACTGTAAATGGAATAAAAACTTGGTCAGCAACGCGTCTCACCATATCAACCGTCGTATCACGTTTTTCGTGTGTCGCTGTAATGTCTAAGAAAACCAATTCATCACAACCAGCTTCATAGTAGGCACGCGCGGCATCAACAGGATCTCCAACATCGGTTAAATTAACAAAATTAACTCCTTTAACCACACGCCCATCTTTTACATCAAGACAAGGAATAATGCGTTTTTTCAGCATAGACTATCCTCCAAAAGCTTTCAATTCTTCAAGACTAATATTGCCATTATAGTAAGCTTTACCAACGATTGTCCCAGCAACACCAATTTCTTGTAATTTCACTAAATCACCCTTCTCAGCAATACCACCTGAAGCAATGACTTTAGCCGTTGTTAATTCAGCAACCAAGCGCTCATAGTGTTCAAAATTAGGTCCTGTTAGTGTCCCATCTCGATCTACATCGGTGTAAACAAAGAGAGTCACCCCAATTTTTTCCATAGCTTTAGCTAAACTAATGTAGTCAACATTACTTGTTTCTAACCAACCTTCAGTGGCTACGTAACCATTTTTAGCATCAATACCGACAACAATTTTATCGCTACCAAACTTTTCTAAAGCTGCTTTAACAAAATCTGGATTCTTCACTGCCATTGATCCGATAATCACACGGTCAATACCCACAGCCAAATAATCTTCAATCTGTTCAAGCGTACGAATGCCACCACCGACTTCAACGCCAAGGCCAGATTCTTTTTTTAATTTGGCAATCAAATCACGATTAGTAGCTCTACCATCAAGAGCACCATCTAAATCCACAACATGAATAAATTCAATGCCAGCTTGAGCGAAAATTTTAGCTTGCCCAAGTACATCAGGGTTAACAATAGTCTTTTGATTAAAATCACCTTTAAAAAGACGAACCGCCTGCCCTTCTTTAATATCAATAGCTGGAAGAATCTGCATCATTAAACTCCTTTTCTTTTTTAACACTATACCTAAAAGATACTTTTAAATCTCAATAGCTGATTTATTTTTCACATAGAGCAATAAACTTTTTAAGTATACCCAAACCAACATCGCCAGATTTTTCTGGGTGAAACTGTGCTCCATAGACATTATCTTTGTGAATCATAGCTGGCACATCAATGCCATAATCAGCTGTCACATCAATGTATTCTTTCGGAACATCTGTAAAGTAACTGTGCACAAAATAGACAGATTGATTTTCTAGTCCTTCTGTTAATGGGCTAGTGTGTTTAATCGTCAAATTATTCCAGCCCATATGTGGTACAGGCTTAGCTTTAGTTGCTTGTATTTCACGACAAACGCCTGGAATAAAACCAAGACCAGCTGTTTCTTGGTGTTCTAAACCAACCTCAGTTAAAACTTGCATGCCAAGACAAATTCCTAATAAAGGTGTCCCTTTAGCAACAGCTTCCTTAATCACTGGAACCAAGCCACGTTTACTTAGCTCAGCCATAGCTGCCGGATAAGCACCAACACCTGGTAAAATCAAACCACTGGCAGCCAAAATTTTAGTTGGATTGCTAGATAATTCAGCCTCAACACCAATTTTTTTCAAAGCTCTTAAAACATTAGCAGTATTTCCTGCATCATAATCAATCACAATAATCATTAGCTCAGTTATCAAACCTTGTAAACACCACTAAGTAAAGGCGTTTCGGCTGATCTTCCTTTCTATTAAAGTAAACCTTTTGTTGAGTTAACACCATGAATATCAGGGTTAATCGTGATAGCTTCACGAAGAGCGCGTCCAGTTGCTTTGAACAAACTTTCTGATTTATGGTGGTTATTTTTACCATGCAAAATCTTCAAGTGCAAATTCATTTGAACATTGAATGCAAAAGCTTGGAAGAATTCCTCAACGAGTTCAGTATCAAAATTACCAAGTTTGGGATTGTCAAATTCACAGTCAAAAACAAGGTAACTACGCCCTGACAAATCAAGACTTGCCATTCCTAATGTTTCATCCATAGGAACAAAAGACGTACCATAGCGATTGATACCTGCTTTATCTCCCAAAGCTTCTTTCAATGCTTGCCCTAAGACAATTCCCACATCTTCAACAGTGTGGTGACTATCGACATAAAGATCTCCATCAGCTTTAACCACAAGAGAAATGCGACTATGTCTTGCAAAAAGGGTTAACATATGGTCAAAGAAACCAACACCAGTATCGATATCAACTGGTTCTTGAGCGTCCAAGTTGAGACTCAATTTAATTTTGGTTTCAAAGGTATTACGTTCAATTTCTGCTTGTCTCATAATAACTCCTTTTCCTTCAATCATTTATAATGAGTTACTTTACTTATCTTGATTATCTAAAATATCAATAACCTTGTATAAATCTGCTTCATTAATTTGGTAAGGTGCTTCTTTTCGAACAATTGGCTTAGCACAAAAAGCAACCCCAATGCCAGCTGTTTTAATCATTGGCAAATCATTAGCACCATCACCCATTGCAATGGTTTGACGTAATTCCAAATCATTTTCAGCTGCCCATTTAATAAGACTTGCTTTCTTAACGTCTTTTGTAACCACGTCACCAAGAACTTTTCCTGTCAAAAATCCATCTTTGACTTCTAAGCGATTAGCTTTGACATAATCGAGACCGATGCGCTTTGCTAAAACATCTACAGTTTCATGGAAACCACCTGACACAACAGCCACCTTATAACCACGACGATGAAGCTCAGCTACCAATTTTTCAGCACCATTTGTAAAATGCATACGAGCAAGTACTTTGTCAAAGATACTTTCAGGCAAGCCTTTTAGCAAACCAACACGTTCATCTAAAGCTTGTTTGAAATCTAACTCACCATTCATGGCACGTGCAGTGATATCAGCAATTTTTGCACCAACACCTGCTTCTTCACCTAATAAATCAATGCCTTCTTCTTGAATGAGGGTTGAATCCACATCCATTACCAATAAACCATTTACTTTAGTCATGACGCACCTCGATTGCTTTAGCGTGAGCTTGCAAACCTTCTGCATAAGCAAGCGTTGTTATATCGTGACTAGCAGCATTGACAGCATCCTTAGAGTATTGCATGTATTGAATTCGTTTTACAAAATCATGCACTCCTAGTGCTGATGAAAAGCGACTAGTGCTTGTTGTCGGCAAGACGTGGTTAGCACCAGCATAGTAATCTCCAATAGGCTCACTTGTAAAATGACCTAAAAAAACTGAACCAGCGTTTTGAACTTTATCAAGGTAATCGTAAGCATTGTCCATTGCTAATTCCAAATGCTCTGGAGCGACCTGGTTCATCAAATCAAACATAGCTTCAACAGAATCAGCAATAATAATACGACCATTATTTACAACTGACGCACGCGCAATTTCTTCACGTGGCAAAGCTTTAAACTGTTCATCAATCTCTTTTTCAACAGCATCAGCTAATCTAGCTGAATCAGTCACCAAAATTGCACGAGCACGCACGTCATGTTCAGCTTGAGAAAGCAAATCTGCAGCAACGTATTTAGGATTAGCTGAGCTGTCTGCAATCACTCCAATTTCAGAAGGTCCCGCAATCATATCAATTCCTACCAAGCCATAAACCATCTTCTTAGCTGTCGCAACAAAGATGTTTCCTGGTCCAGTAATCTTATCTACTCGAGGAATCGTTTCTGTACCATATGCCAATGCAGCAACACCTTGAGCACCGCCAACTTGGTAAATCTTATCAACACCAGCAAGCGATGCAGCTACCAAAATAGCTGGTTCGAAATGCTTTTGAGGTGGTGTAATCATAATGATTTCTTTAACGCCAGCAATTTTCGCTGGAATCACATTCATCAAAACTGACGATGGATAAGCAGCTGTTCCTCCTGGGACATAAACACCAGCACGTTCAATTGGACGAATCAATTGACCACGTAGGACACCGTCTGTAGGTTGATCTTCAAAACCAGATTCTAATTGTTGCTTGTGATAACTTTCAATGTTAGCTTTTGCATTTTTTAACGCTTCTAAAACTTCAGCGTCGATTTCCTCAAAAGCTTGATCAATCAAATCTTGACCAACTGCAAAATCATCCAAAACAATCTTATCAAATTTTTCTGAGTAAGCTTTGAGAGCTTTATCTCCATTTTCTTTGACATCTTCCAAAATTTGGCGAACCGCATCATCAACATCAAGATTTTCTTTACTTAATTCAAGTTGTTCTTGGTAGAGAATTTTTGAAATTTCTTCTGTCGTTCCTGTTAAACGTTTCATTTAAAAGCTACCTCCTCATTTCCGACGATACTTTCCAATTTTTGGATAAATGGCATAATTTCAGGATTATTTTTCAAGGCCGCCTTATTCACAATTAAGCGAGCAGAGATGCGGCAAATATCTTCGTAAACCTTAAGACCATTTGCAACCAAAGTATTTCCTGTTTCAACAATATCAACAATGGCATCCGCTAAGCCAATAACTGGAGCAATCTCGACACTACCTTGGATAGAGATAATTTCGACGTCTTCTCCTTTTTTATTAAAATAATCGGTCGCAATGGTTGGGTATTTTGTGGCAATACGTTTACGCTTATGGTCATGTGGTTTGTAGTCATCTGTTGAAGCTACTGAGAATTTACACAAACCAAAATTCAAATCTAACATTTCAAGATAGCCAATCGGATGTTCAATTAACAAATCTTTACCAACTACACCAAGATCAGCAACGCCATGGCGCACATAAGTTGTGACATCTGGTGCCTTGACAAGTAAAAAGCGGAATTTCTTATCTGGACTTTCAAAAATTAAATTGCGGCCCTTGTCTGCCATAAATGACATGTCAAACCCTGCTTTTTCCAAAAGTTTTACCGTATCCTTTTCAATACGCCCTTTGGTTAAAGCAATGGTAATTTGATTTTCCATCAGGCACCTCCTTCTAAACTATCATGTACAGCTTGGTAAATAGCATCGATATCAACTGCCCAACCAACAGCTGTTAACTTTTTAGCTTCAAAGCGTTCAAAAAGTTTATCGTAACGACCACCTGAAGCAAAGGCATCTGGAACCTTATCACCAAAGACCTTAAACATGACACCAGTGTAATATGGCATTGATGGAATCTGCGCCAAATCAATATTACTTTCTGGTAAAATATCAGAAACTTGTTCAAGAAGTTCTTCCAAATCTGTCAACGCTGCCAAGATTGCCTCATTTTTAACAAGCTTACGAGCTTCGTTGAGGACTTGATGACTTTCACCAAAAAGGTATGGTAAATTTTTCAAAAAGTCATCAAACTCACTTGGATACTTCTTAGTCAACTCATTTAGCTGTGTGATATTTTTATCTTTAACGGCTACGTCCAATTCTTTTTCGGCCGCAACTGGCAAATTCAAATCTTCAAAAATCGTTTGTAAAATTCCTGCATGTGAAAATTCAAATTGATAAGAAGGAATATCTGCTTTATCAAGTGACGCTTTCGCTGAAGCAATTGCCTCGTAAACCGCTTCTTTAGCAGGATAACCAACAATTTCAATCCCAGCTTGCGTGTGTTCGTTCATCAATCCACGCATTTCTTCATTGTATTTAAAAACTTTGCCAGAATATGAAAATTTGATTGGTGTTTCAACTTGCGTCGAAGCAATAACACGACCAATTTGACTGGTAATATCTGGCCGAAGTGTCAACAGTTCACCGCTTTTATCAAAAAAATTGTAATTATTTTTAGTAATGGTATCACTAAAGACTTCGAAATGTTCCAAGGTAGGTGTTTCAATGCGATTAAAACCTTGACTCATCAAAAAGTCACTAATATCTCGTTCAATTTTGTAGGTCACACGTGCTCGTTTGAATAATTTGTCGTGCATTCCTACAGGTAATGTTGTCTTCTTCATTCAATCACTCCTCAAATCATTTCACATTAAAGTGCTAAAAAATCCTTAATTGCCTTAAGCACTTCTTCCATTTCATCTTGTCTACCGATTGAAATACGCAAATGATTTTTAATACGTTCAACTTTCGGGAAGTAACGGACATAAATATTTTTTGCTTGCAGGTAATTAAATAGATCACCTGCACATTTTTTAGGACATTTCGCTAAAATAAAATTAGTTTTGGATTCTAAAACTGTAAAATCTAGAAATCTTAATTCTTTGGTAAACCAATCTCTAGTTGTCATGATTTTCTGACAAGTATCTTCGTAATAATCCCAAGACTCAACGGCTGCAAGTGCTAAGTTTTCAGCAATTAAATCAACATTGTAAGGATTCACCGAGTTTTTAACGGCATTGATTACTGCCATTAATTTTGGACTCCCCATACCATAACCAACACGAAGACCGGCAAGAGAGGCATCTTTTGAAAATGTACGTGTGATGAAGACATTTTCATATTTTTTAAGCAATGGCAGAGCTGTTTCACCACCAAAGTTGATATAAGCTTCATCAATAACAACCACCACGTCTTGATTTGCACGAATAATCTTTTCTAGCTCATCAAGTGACTTATAAATTCCAGTTGGTGCATTTGGATTAGTAATGATAACTCCGCCATTATCAGCAATATAATCACTTGAATTAATTTCAAAATCACTATTAAGTGGAACCTCACGATAATTCACGCGATATAAATCTGCCCATACCTTATAAAATCCGTAAGTCAAATCAGGAAATAGAACCGGTTCATCACTATTGAAAAATGCTAAGAATGCCATTGATAAAATATCATCAGAACCATTACCAACAATAATTTGATCTGGATCAAGACCATGTTGCTTAGCGAGTGCAATACGCAATGATTTTTGATCTAATGTTGAATATTTTCGCAATTGATGGACGTCAAAATGCGCAAAAACTTCTGCTACTTTTGGACTTGGTCCGTAAGCATTTTCGTTTGTATTTAATTTAATTAAATTTTCACCGCTTGGTTGACTTCCGGCAACATAAGGTTTAATCTCTCTCAATCCTTTTATAGTTGTCATAATATGTTCCTTTCTATTTTCTGATATAAAAAAGACGCCCTCGCAAAAAATCTTTGCAAGGACGTTAAAAACGTGGTTCCACCTCTGATTCAACAGCCAGTCGCCTAGACTGTTCTCATGAAGTACGTGACTTCTATTCCGTAACGTGGAATCACCCGTCGTGCACTACTAACTGATAAAAGCAGCATTCGCACACGCACTCAAGAATGTGTCGCCCAAGGATTGCACGCTTTTCTCACCACCAAGCACTCTCTGTCTGTTGTCTCAGGCT
Organism: Streptococcus sp. UBA4344; assembly: GCF_002393675.1. Classification (NCBI taxonomy): domain Bacteria; kingdom Bacillati; phylum Bacillota; class Bacilli; order Lactobacillales; family Streptococcaceae; genus Streptococcus; species Streptococcus sp. UBA4344. The sequence continues at coordinate 52,725 of NZ_DGTE01000020.1, read as the reverse complement.
TTTTCTATCGTCGCTTTTTTATATTAAAGTTATTTTACAAGAAAATTCTGAAAATAGCAAGCCATATTTTCGGATTTTTTACATTTATTTAAATTCCTGTAAATATTGTATAAATACCAATATATTATGTATAAAAAAAAAAGACAATCCAAGGATTGTCTTTTTAACTTTATTTAGAAACGAATTTGTTCACGTGTCTTTTCATATGATGATACAAAACGATCAGTAACACCTGGTTCAACTGTTTCAAGAGCATATGAGATTTCATCAAATGATGCTTGATAATCGTTGTCTACTTCAAAAAGATGCAAAGCATGTTCGAAACTACTTTGAACGCTTGGTTCAAAGCTACGGTAACGGTTTGAGTATTGTAACAATTGTTCAGTCAATGTTGCATTTTGAACAACTTGGTAAGTTGCTTCTTCAAGATTAGCAATTGCTGCAGTAGCAACGTCTGTCAAACGAGACACTGCTTCAATATCAATACGTCCACGACTAAGTTCATCAATCAATACTTCTAACTGTTTACTTGTTGTAAAGAATGCACTCAAGAAATCTTGAGGAATTCCTGGCAAGTTACGTTTTTCCATGTAACGTTTGATTGAATGCAAACGATTAATGTATTGATCCAAGCTTTGACGAGCAACACTTTCAATCTGTTCAATGTTCTTAACTTGTTCAAAGACTTGCATTTGACCTTCTTCAACCGCATCAAGAGTTTTCAATGTGCGATCAAAAATCAATTGAAGTTCTGAGAATGGTTTATCTTGATTATCAAATACTTCAACGATTGGCAAGGTTTCTTGTTCAATTTCATCCAAGTTCTTAGTGAATGAACGAAGGCTAAGATTTTCATTGTCATTCAAGATGTATTTGTGAGACAAACGTTTGATTTCGTGTTCCAATTTTTCATTATTGGCTTTAGCATGTGCCAAATAATCTGGAATAATTTTACTGTCTTTAAGCGCAGCCTTGTGAGCAGCAATTTCACGTTCAAACAATTCATACAATGAATCAATTTTTTCTTGAATGTGTTCATTTTCATCACGCGCACGATCCAAGTCCAAAGTTACAAGTTCAGAAGAATTTGCACGAATGGCATCACGAACTTCTTGGAAACGAGATTCGATGTCTCTTTCAGCAAAGTGATAATTTTGTTCAAGCAAACGACGGTAACCTTGTTCCAAATCATCAAGTTGATCTGGAAAATCATCTTCCAATTTAGCAACAATTGCTGGAATTTGCTCTGAAATTTGACCAAGTGCAATAGTGTGTTCTTCAGCACGATCAAGCACTTCTGACGCTTCAACCGGGTCACCAGTTGAGTTAAGTGTCACAAATTGAGAGAACTCAGTTTCAATGTTCTTCAATTGTTTCTCAACTTCAGACATTGTTGAACCAAAATTGTCTTCTTTTTCTGAAATAGACGCTTGAAGTGTTTCATACAAGTCCAAAGCATGTTTAACTCGAGCACTGTTCTTTTCTTCTTGTTCTTTCAAAACAGCAAGTGCTTCTCGAATAGCATTAATATCTTCTTCAACCAAGTTCAATTGGCTTTCAACGTTGTCAATTTCATGTTTAGCACTGATAAATTTGAAACTATCATTAAGGTCTTCTGCTTCAAAAATATGGTTTTCAATATCTGAAAATGAATTTAATGAAAGGTCAACCCATTTTTGGTTCCATTCACGAAATGTTGTTTGACTTTGCCCGATAAGATGAAGGTTTTTGACAGCTTCTACTTCTTCATTGACTGGTAATCCAAATAACGATTGCTTTCTTTCTTCTAAACTTGCAATCAATGAATCATTTCGTTTGCGTACAATGACGCCAACTAAATAAGCAATAATGACTAAAACAACTATTGCTACAAGCAGTAAAATAATTCCGCTCGACATTTAAAACTCCTTATAAATTGTCTTTTTTATCGTAAAAAATAGCTATAACATTACGATTATAACATACTTAGAGATTGTGTGCAGTATTTTTATGTTAATATTCGATTAAATATCAAGCGTACTATAAACCGCATTTTCTTCGATGAACTCACGACGTGGTTCAACCTTATCTCCCATAAGCATATCAAAAATCTTATCTGCTTCGGCAGCGTCATCAACAGAGACACGTGCCATTAAACGATTTTCTGGATCCATTGTTGTTGCCCAGAGTTGGTGATCATCCATTTCTCCAAGACCTTTGTATCGTTGAACAGATGGTTTTGAACGACCATTGCTATAACGTTCAATCGCTGCTTGTAGTTCAACTTCTTGGTTAGCTCCAGGTTGGATATATTCTTTAATTTCGCTACCAACTTTAACACCGTAAATTGGTGGCTGCGCGATGTAAACATAACCTGCCTCCAATACAGGACGCATGAAACGATAAATCAACGTCAAAAGCAACGTGCGAATGTGAGCACCATCGACATCGGCATCGGTCATGATAACAAGTTTATGGTAACGTGCTTTAGTAACGTCAAAATCAGCTCCGAAACCTGTTCCCATAGCAGTAAACAGACTACGAATTTCTTCGTTAGCAAGAATTTTATCCATACTTGCTTTTTCAACGTTCAAGATTTTACCACGGATTGGTAAAATCGCTTGGTGCTCGCGGTCACGTCCTGATTTTGCAGAACCACCCGCAGAGTCCCCTTCGACGATGAATAATTCATTCATTGTCGCATCGTTTGAAGAACAGTCAGCCAATTTACCAGGAAGGTTTGAAATTTCAAGCCCTGATTTCTTACGTGTTACTTCACGCGCACGTTTCGCAGCAATACGAGCTTTAGAAGCAAGAATACCTTTTTCAACGATTTTCTTAGCGATTTGAGGATTTTCTAATAAGAAACGTCCAAAGGCATCGCTAAACAAACGGTTAGTAATTTTAACAACTTCTGAGTTACCAAGTTTTGTTTTGGTTTGTCCTTCAAATTGTGGATTAGGGTGTTTAACAGAAATAACAGCTGTTAAACCTTCGCGGACATCATCACCTGTTAAATTATCGTCTTTTTCTTTCAACAGTTTGTTTTGACGAGCATAATCGTTAATCACACGTGTCAAGGCTGTACGGAAACCTTGCTCGTGAGTACCACCTTCATGCGTGTGAATGTTATTCGCAAAACTCATCACTGTCTCATGATAGCCAGTTGTGTATTGCATAGCAACTTCAACTGAGATACCGTCCATTTCACCGTCAGTATAAATTGGTGTATCAAAGATGACATCTTTATTTTCGTTAATAAATTCAACGTAACTTGAGATACCACCTTCGTAGTGATAATGCTGTTCTTGTTCGATACCTTCACGTTTATCAGTAATTGAAATACGTAAACCGCGATTCAAGAAAGCAAGTTCTTGAATACGTTTAGCTAATTTATCAAAATCAAATACTGTTGTTTCTGTGAAAATTTCACCATCTGGAGTAAAGTGAACTGTTGTTCCGTGACGATCTGTATCGCCAATGACTTTCAAATCATCAACGACATGACCACGGCGGTATTCTTGATAATGGATTTTACCATCACGATAAACCGAAACATCCAATTGTGTTGAAAGGGCGTTAACAACAGATGAACCTACCCCGTGTAGACCACCTGAAACTTTATAACCGCCTCCACCGAATTTACCTCCGGCGTGCAAGACTGTAAAGACTGTTTCAACGGCTGGACGACCAGTTTTTTCTTGAATATCTACCGGAATACCACGTCCATCATCGACAACTGTAATTGAATTATCTTTCTCAATGAAAACCTCAATGTGTGTTGCAAATCCTGCTAAGGCTTCATCGATTGAGTTATCAACGATTTCCCAGACTAAGTGGTGCAAACCTTCTTTTGAAGTTGAACCGATATACATACCTGGGCGCATACGTACAGCTTCAAGTCCTTCTAAGACCTGAATCTGACTGGCATCGTACTCTTTCGCTAATTCTGCTAAATTTTTATTTTCTTCCGTCATTTACTTCACTATCTCCAATAAGGATTTTTTTCCATCAACTAACAAGGTATCAAAGCCAGCAGCCTGACCAGCTTCTTTATCAATTTCACGATCTCCAATAACTAAAGCATTATCAATCTTATACTTTTTCTTAAGGTATAACATTGATTCTGGGTTAGGTTTACGAGCAAAGCCGCTTTCTGAGGTAACGACTTCTGTGAAATAAGGGAGTACCTTTGTTTTTTCTAAAATATCAAGGACTTGTTTATTTCGATGAGAAACCAAGAAATTTCTCCCACCGCTTGCCACAATTGCCTGCAAAACTTCGCTGGCGCCCGTAAAAAGAACCGGTGTTTTCAAATATTCAGCCTCTAATGCCTTATATGCTTTCAAAAATTGTGGTTGGTTTGGGATAAATTTCTTAACAGCGGCATCTGTTGATTCTTTTAGCTTTTCATAAACGTCATCGTGTGACGCTTGGCATCCAAAATCAGCTAAAGTTTTCACAAAAGCCTGAGTGGACATTTCATAATTATCGAGTAAAGTGCCACCCAAATCCCAGATATAATCATGGTAATTCATAACCAATATTATATCACATTTTTACATTTTTTTATAGTCTCTACCTAATCAATTTCTGGCACTAAAAAAGGTTTGGGAAATGTCCCAAACCAACTTAGTAACGTGCACTTCTTCTGAAATGTTCTTCAATTTCTTGCTCATGATGCAAATTATTTTGGTAACTCATCGATAAAATCAAACCAACACAAATCAAATTAGAAATCAATGATGAACCACCTTGTGAAATGAATGGCAAAGGAATGCCAGTCAAAGGTAGAATACCAATAGCTGCGCCAATATTTTCGAAAATATGGAACAAAATCATCATGATAAATCCTGTTGAGATGTAAGTGTAGAATCGATTATTTGATTCAAAAGTCACACGGAGCATTCGATAAATCAAAACAAGATACAAAGTCATGATAACCGCACAGCCAATAAAGCCAAAATCTTCTGCAATGACAGTGAAAATCATATCACTTTCACGAACTGGGACTGAAAGATCAATCACGTTAAAACCTTTACCACCAAGTCCTCCACTACCAATCGAAATCATACCTTGTGTTTGTTGATAAGCGATTGACTTAGCGTATGAAAAAGGATCTAACCAAGCCGAAATACGGTTGATTTGATAAGTATCCATCCCCAATCCATAGAAAATATCTTTGCCATGTGGTGATAGAAAAAGTGCTAAAAATCCACCAATGATTACCGTTACAGCAATAACAACAGGTAAGATAATCCACCAAGAAATTCCAGACAACAAAACCAAGCCAGCTAAAATAGCCGAGAAGACCATAGCTGTTCCCAGGTCTTTTTGTAAACCAAGAAGAATCATCACTGGCAAGGTAATCAACGCAAAGATTCCGAGTAACTTCCAATCATTTTTTAAGTTATCTTCTGGAACCTTATGTCGGAACCAAATCGATGCTCTAGCGAGCATCAAAATATAGGAAACCTTCATGAATTCAGAAGGTTGAAATAAGGTCACAGACCCAATGGTTACCCAGTTTTTTGCCCCGGTTGACTCTACTAATTCTGGACTGTAAAAAATTAATGGTAAAACCATTAAAGCCAATCCCAATACATACAAATAAGGGGTGACTTTCCATAAAAATTCGGTACTAAAGAGCATGACAACAAAGGCAACTACGCATCCTAAGAAAATCCAAACGCCTTGTTGTGTCATTACTTTTGTAATTGTTCCAGGGTAGTCATTTGAAGTTGCAATATAGACAGCCACCAAACCAATTAGCAAAAGAAAAAAAACAGGTAAAATTACAGAATAGTCGATACGACTATCAATAGAATATTTTTTTCTTGCCATTTTACTTCCTTCGTTTCTAGTCAAAAAATATTATATCATTTTTTATTTAGAATAGAGGAAAAATACTAGTGAAAATAAGAGAATTTTTCAGAAAAAATAATCCATTTTTTCAACTATTTTTAAATGTCATTTCAAAAAAATAAGACTATTTACTAAAAATAATTCTAACAAAATACGCAACTTTTTGGGGATAAATTTCGAGTAAATTATATATGATAACAAAAAAGCCCTTGAAACCAAGAGCTTCTAACTAGCTTATATCTCCCCTGCCGGAATCGAACCAGCAACTACTCCTTAGGAGGGAGTTGTTATATCCATTGAACTAAGGGGAGCTATGAAAAAATCTGTCGCTAGGACAGATTTTTATCATCGAATATTTATCGTCAAAATTAACGACGGATTTCTTTAATACGAGCAGCTTTACCTTGCAATGCACGCAAGTAGTAAAGTTTAGCACGACGTACTTTACCGTGACGAACAACTTCGATTTTTTCTACACGTGGAGTGTGAACTGGGAATGTACGTTCAACACCGATACCACTTGAAATTTTACGAACTGTGTACATTTCTGAGATCCCTTGACCTTTACGTGAAATTACCACACCTTCGAAAATTTGGATACGTTCGCGGCTTCCTTCAACAACTTTTGCGTGAACACGAACAGTATCACCAGGTTGGAATGCAGGGATGTCAGTACGTAGTTGACCTTCAGTCAAGCTTTGAATTAATGGATTCATTTATTTATTCTCCTATCTTACTAATCATTAGGTGCTTGTCCCAGCGGATTAGCCGTATTTTAGTGCGTCCATTACACACTCTTCGTATTTTACCAAAAATCACTATAGCTGTAAAGCGAAATGAATGATTTTTTTGAGTGTTTTTACTAAAACGTAAGGACTTCTTGCCCTGTATAAATAGAGTACTTACGGTTAAGACTATAGGCAAAAATCATAACCAAAGCAAAGTAAGGAAGATTAACAAAACCAAAAACTTCTCCGCCAATAAAAATCGGTGCCAAAAAAGTATTTGTCGCACTTCCAAAAACACTAATATAACCTGATGCAGCAACAAATTCAATTGGCAATCCAAAAATATTAGCCAAAACCACACCAAGTGATGCTCCAATAGCAAAGAGCGGTGTTACTTCTCCACCTTGAAAGCCAACCGCTAAAGTGGCCACTGTTAACAAGAGCTTCAAAAGCCAATCATAAAAGTAAATGTCTTTTCCAGAAAAGCTTGCCTCAATCAGATTTGTTCCAAGTCCAGAATAACGTCCATGATAAAGCATTAAGAAAATAAGACTTAATAGAATACCACCAAATAAAATACGATAATAAGGATTATCCATAACTTCTTTAGCTTTTTGTTTAGCATAAGTCAAAAATGCTGCAAAAACATTTCCCACTATCCCAAAAATAATTCCTAATAAAGCTAAACGACAAAAGACTGATGCATTAAGAGGCAAAGAAACATTCACAAAATGAGAGAATTTTTCTAGTCCTAATGCGTGTGATGTTGCGCTTGCGACAAATGAAGCAATTGTCATCGGAACAAGAGCTGGCAATTGTAACTTGCCAAGAACTAAGATTTCAAGTGCGAAGAAAACTGCAGCTAAAGGTGTTTGAAATAAACCAGCAAAACCAGCAGCCATACCAGTCACTAAAAAGATGCGAGAGCTATTTTCAAATGAGAAAAACTTACTAAAAGCATGTGAAATGGTTGCACCAAGTTGAACGGCTACTCCTTCTCGACCAGCACTACCTCCAAAAAGATGAGTTAACCATGTTGCCACAGACACTAACGGCAACATAACTAAGGGAATTTCTTTTTCTTTCCCCTGACCAACTTCAAAAACTAATCCCATTCCTTGGCTAGCTCGTACATCGGCTTTTTGATAAAAAAAGACAATCATAAGTCCAACTAACCCTAAAAATGGAATCAGATAGTTAAAATGTCCCACTCTAAAGGCACTAAGCAGTAGTAAAACACGTCCAAAAACAGTGTCAACACAGCCTACCAGGATACCAATAATAAAACTAGCACCAATTACCTTTAAAAGGGCTCCATAAGAATAGTCTTGATTATCTTTTAGCTTTTTAACCATTATTAGCACCTCTTAGGCCAAATCGTCACTCAATTGTTTTGCTTGATAATCGCGTGAATTTTTCATAATATCTGCAAAAGTATTGACAAGCGTTGTTTCAAAATCTTTATTTTGAACACGGCTAGCCACTTTATTTAAGATGACTTCTTCACGGCTCGTATCTAAAATAGGTTTTCCAGTAGCTTTTTTGTATGCTGCCACTTGATTCACCAAAGTCATACGTTTTTCAAGAAGAGCCACCAATTCTTGATCCACCTGGTCAATTTCTTGACGGATTACATCCAATTCTTTTACTGACATGTCCCTCTAACCTTATCTTTCCAATTTCTACTATAAAGTTACTTTTTCTTTTTTCGTTTGAAATAACTTCCCAACAAAGTGATTGAAACAAACACAACAAAAAGTACAATGATACGTTTTATATTTCCTGCAACGACAGCATCTCCACCTAGAGCATATAATAAACTACTAGGAGCAACACCGACCGTAACATAGAAAAACCACCTGCGCCAAGGCAATTTGATTTTTGCCACATGATAATTAATTAAAATCGTTGGAATCACAGGAATCATATAACCTATCATAATTCCAAGTTCCTGATTTTCAACAGCATCAATGACATTTTTTAAACTAGCAAAATGTTTTTTTAGCTTTGTATCATTTTCTTTCAAGTCAATCATTTCTAGAATTTTAACAAAAACAAAATTGCCCAAGACATTTGCCGTTAAATTCATCAAAAAGCCAATCACTGGACCGTAAATCAAGCCATTAAAGACAGCAAAAATAGCATTTGACATAAATGGAATTGCTGCTGTCAAAGCTGTAAAAAATAACAGAACAGAGATATTCAAAAGATTTTTTGTCCGCAGCCGCATAAAAAACTCAGTTAAAGCCGTCTTGGAGCTCGATTGCCAAAAGGTAGTAATGAGTTGCCAATGTCTTACGACATAAATGATAAAATAGCAGGCCACACTAAGCAAACTAAAAATCACTAAGAATTTGCACAGTTGACTATATCTGTACTTGTGTTTTTTCATATCGCTTCCATTATAAAGAAAAGTTTATAGCTTGACAAGAAAACTTTAAAGATAATGCCTTCTTCTGAAAAAAGATAGTTTATCCAACAGAACCTTCCATACTCATGGTAATGAGACTGTTCATTTCAACAGCATATTCCATAGGAAGTTCTTTAGTAATTGGCTCCATAAAACCATTAACAATCATAGCTGTTGCTTCTTCTTCTGAAATTCCTCGGCTCATCATATAATAAAGTTGTTCTTCTGAAACTTTTGAAACTTTAGCTTCGTGTTCTAAAGAAACATTTGAATTATGAATTTCATTAAAAGGTATCGTATCAGAACTAGATTCTTCATCCATCAAAATTGTATCGCATTCAATATGAGATTTTGAGCCACTGCTATTTTTTCCAAAATAGACCGAACCGCGATAATCAGTCTTACCACCGTCTTTAGCCACTGATTTTGAAATTAAAGTTGACGAAGTATGAGGAGCGTTGTGATAGACTTTACACCCTGCATCCAAATGTTGCCCATAATTGGCAAATGCCATAGAAAGAACTGAAGTTTTAGCATATGGACCATTTAAAATAGAACAAGGGTACTTCATATTAACCTTGCTGCCGAGGTTACCATCAATCCATTCTAACATACCATTCTCTTCAACCCTACCACGTTCAGTAACAAGGTTATAGACATTGTCAGACCAATTTTGCATGGTTGTATAACGAAAGCTTGCATCGCGTTTGACAACAATTTCTACAGTTGCAGCATGTAGGCTATTTGTCGTGTAATTGGGAGCTGTACACCCTTCAATATATTGAATAGAGGCTCCTTCATCCACAATAATTAAGCTGCGTTCAAATTGCCCCGCATTTTCCCCATTAATACGAAAATAAGTCTGTACTGGAATATCACACTGAACACCTTTTGGCACATAAATAAAAGTTCCACCTGACCAAACGGCACCATTTAAAGCGGCAAACTTGTGTTCACTATTTGAAACAATTTTTCCAAAATATTCTTTAAACAGTTCGGGATATTCTTGAAGGGCTGTATCGGTATCGGTGAAAATTATCCCTTGTTTTTGGAACTCTTCTTTCATGTTGTGATAAACCACTTCAGATTCGTATTGCGCAACAGCACCAGATAAATAATCACGCTCTGCTTGTGGGATTCCAAGCCGTTCAAACGTTTCCTTAATCTTATCAGGAACATCATCCCAATCATTGACTTTTTTATCAGATAGCTTTTGAAAATAAATCACATCATCAAAATCAATTCCTGACAAGTCTGGTCCAAAGTCTGGCATTGGCAATTTATAAAACAACTCCAAGCTCCTCAAGCGATAATCAAGCATCCACTGTGGTTCATGCTTGTATGCTGATATCTGACGTACAATTTCCTCAGTTAAGCCCTTGCCTGTTGAATAAGTTGGGGTAAGTTCATCGTGAAAACCATAATCGTAATCTCTATTTTTGGCCATATGACCACCTCACTTTATATAACATTCTTTATGAAATGGAGAAAAAAAGAGATTGGAGCACACTCCAATCTCAGTTAGCTATTTAGTTCACTTTTTCAGAAATAGTTTCTGCGAAAGCTTCTAGATTTGCAATATCTTCGTCTTCTGCAGCCAAGTCAACTTTAACTGAATCAGCACCTTTTGTGGCACCAGTCAATGCAAATTGAGCTTCAAATTCGTCAACTGCTTTACAGAAGTAATCATAGAAAGTATCACCAGATCCAACAACACCAAAGATTTTATCTGACAAATCAACATCTGCAAGATCTTCATAAAAATCAACGATTTCATCTGGCAATTCACCATCACCATATGTATACGATGCAACGATAGCAACATCAGCATCTTCAAAATCAGCTGCATCTACTGTTGTACATTCATCAACTTCGACAGTGTGTCCAAGTTCTTCAAATTTATTTCCTACGATGTCAGCAATTTCTTCAGTATTTCCTGTCATGCTGGCATAGACAATCTTAACTAAAGCCATAGTTCCCTCCAAACATAAATTACCACTATTGTAGCATATTTTTACAGAAATGTTTTATATAAATTGTCAATTTTAGATAATAAATCAGCTTTTTGAGCTTCTGTCGTAAACGATGCACGAATAGCATTTTTATTAAATGTTAGAAAATCATTAATGCCAGCACCGAAATGTTTCACAAAAAGGGAATATTCTTTAGTTAGGTTAGTATCAGAAACCGTACGATTATCTGTATTAATAGTAATATTAGCACCAGCATTTTTTAAAGCAAAGTAAGGAAATTCATCCAATGATTTAGCGGCTCTAGTTTGAAGATTACTTGTTAAACAAAGCTCTGCAGTTACATTATTTTTTACAAACTGCTCAATTAATTCAGGATGGTTATAAATAGCTGTGGTATGACCCAAGCGTTTAATATCAAGGGCAATCGAATCTGCGATATAATGTGCACAGCCACATTCTCCAGCATGAAAAGTTAAAGGTAAACCTAATTCTTGGGTATAACGAATCAATCTTTCAAGCTCAGCTGGTGGAAAATCTAATTCATTTCCAGCAAAGTCAAAACCAACCAACCCTTTTTCCGCTAAGGAAACAACATGGTCAAAGATATCTCGTGTCACATGTGCAGGTGATTGCCTCATTCCACAAACAAGAACTTTGGCTACAATCCCAAATTCTGCTTCTGCCTGCTTAAGCCCTGAAAGAACCGCTTCTACAGTCTCAGATGCTGTCAAACCTTCATCCATCGAAAACTCAGGTGCAAAACGAATTTCAGTGTAAATAACATTTTCCTGCGCAGCCTGTCTAGCCACATCATATGCTGCCAAATGAAGAGCTTCTTTAGTCTGCAAAAGTGGACGAACAAAATCAAATGCTTTAAGATAATCCATCAAAGATTCTGCCTCAGCGGGTGCAACTACCAATTTTTTCAATTCCTTGTCAGATTCTGGAACAGAAATATTCGACATCTCTGCCAATTGACGAATCGTCCCTAGTGAAAGAGAACCATCTAAGTGACAATGTAGTTCTGCTTTTGCCAAATCTTTTAATGCTCTTGTATCCAAGTTAGCCTCCCTAATTAAATTTTTTAGCTACTATCTTAACATATTCTTTTAACTTTGCAAAGAATTTTTACCAAAAAAAGATAAACCAGAATATTTTCATGGTTTATCTCTTTACTTTCTCCATTAAGACTTAAAATAATTGTTTATAAAGTGCGATTGTTTCTTCAAGGGTTGGCATGAATGGATTACCAGGTGCACAAGCATCCACCATAGCATTTTTAGAAAGAAATTCAAAGTCAAATTCTTCTTCCTTAATCCCCAATTCTGTTAATTTCTTAGGAATACCAACGGTAGCTGACAAACTTTCAATGACTGAAATAGCATAATCTGCACATTCTTGGTCACTTTTATCTTCAATATGAAGCCCTAGTCCTTTAGCCACATCACGGAAAGCTGCTGGAACATGTTTGGCATTTTCGCGTTCTACAATTGGTAAAATCATCGCACAACAAACACCATGTGGTAAATGATAAACAGCACCAAGTTGGTGAGCCATCGCATGCACGTAACCAAGTCCTGCATTATTAAATGCCATACCACCTAAGAAAATAGCATTAACCATGGCTTCACGCGCTTCAAGGTCATGACCATCAGCAACTGCACGTGGCAAATATTCTTTGATTAACTCAATCGCACCAACTGAAAGTTTTTTCGTTGCAGCATAAGCACCTGGTGTTACCAAAGCTTCGATAGCGTGAGTTAATGCATCCATACCAGTTGCTGCAGTTAATGACTTAGGCATTGAAACCATTAATTCTGGGTCATTGACTGACATCAAAGCTAGGCTATTTTTATCAACCATAACCATTTTGACTTTGCGTTCTTCATCTGTGATGACGTAGTTGATTGTAATTTCAGCTGAAGTCCCTGCTGTCGTATTAATAGCTACAACAGGAAGACCTTGTTCTTTTGATTTATGAACCCCTTCGTAATCTTGTGGGCGCCCTCCATTTGTAGCCAAGATAGAAATACTGCTTGCAGCATCTTGTGGAGAACCTCCGCCAAGTGAAATAATAAAATCACAGCCATTTTCTTTTAAAACCGCCAACCCCTCTTCAACATTTTTAACAGTCGGATTTGGATCAACATCGCTATAAATAATATAGTCGATGTTTTCAGCATCAAGCGGAGCTGTCACCTGTGGTAGAATGTCGCTTCCAGCAATAAAATGGTCGGTTACCAAAAGGGCTTTGTGATAACCTAATCTTTTGATATAACTACCAATCTCTTTGACAACACCACGTCCAATAAGGTTTACTGATGGAACATAAAACACTGACATAAGCATATCCTCTCTAAGATTTTTAGAAAACGTTTACATAGATATTTTACCACTTTGATCCTAAAAACAAAAAATAAAACATGAACTGAAAAGGAAAACTTAATAACTTTACCACATTCTCAAAAGCCCCATTAACACCTCTCAGTCTTTTCATGCTATAATAGGGTAAAATCTTGCTTACAAAGGAATTATATATGAATACATTTGAAGAAATTTTAGAAAAAATTAGAGCTTATGATACCATTATTATTCACCGTCACCAAAGACCTGACCCAGATGCACTTGGCAGTCAGGCTGGTTTACGTGAATTGATTAAGCATAATTTTCCAAATAAAAAAGTTTTGGCAACAGGATTTGACGAACCAACCCTTACTTGGATGACAAGCATGGACCAAGTTAATGATAGCGATTATGAGGAAGCTTTGGTTATTGTAACGGACACAGCCAACACGCCTCGTATCGATGATGACCGTTATACAAAAGGTGACTGTCTCATTAAAATTGACCATCACCCTAATGATGACGTTTATGGGGATTTGCTTTATGTTAATACTGAAGCTTCAAGTGCCAGTGAAATCATCTCAGATTTTGCTTTCTCAACAGGTTTAAAAATTTCATCTGAAGCTGCCCGTCTCCTTTATTCAGGTATTGTCGGAGACACTGGACGCTTTCTATACCCTGCCACAAGTAGCAAAACATTTTTGATTGCAAGTAAACTTCGTGACTATGATTTTGATTTTTCTGGCCTAGCTCGACAAATGGATTCTATTTCATTTAAAATTGCGAAACTTCAAGGCTTTGTCTATGATAACTTAGAAGTTGATGATAATGGGGCTGCGCGTGTGGTGTTGACGCAAGAAACTATGAAAAAATACAATGTCACTGAAGCTGAAACTTCTGCTATTGTTGGAGCTCCAGGTCGTATTGATTGTGTTCAATCTTGGGCAATTTTCGTTGAACAAGCTGACGGTAACTACCGTGTTCGCTTGCGTAGTAAAACACAGGTCATCAACGAGATTGCTAAACGTCACGACGGAGGAGGGCACCCACTTGCCAGCGGAGCCAATTCTTACAGCCTTGAGGAAAACGTGCAAATCTATCAAGAAATCAAAGATTTACTAGCCTCAAAAAACTAAGCTCAAGCCTGCTGTAGAGCGATTTTTAACAATTATATTTCAATTCAATTAATTTGCACAAAAGTCTTGTCAAAAATTGCATTATTTGATAAACTATAGAAGTTAAAATAACTATGGTGCTGAAAAAGTGCCATGGCAGAAAGGAAATCTTTTAACAATGAAACAAAACATCCACCCAGAATACCGTCCAGTAGTATTCATGGACACAACTACTGGTTACAAATTCCTTAGCGGTTCTACAAAAGCTTCTGACGAAACTGTAGAATTTGAAGGCGCTACTTACCCACTTGTACGTGTGGAAATCTCATCAGATTCTCACCCATTCTACACTGGTCGCCAAAAATTCACTCAAGCAGATGGTCGTGTGGATCGCTTCAACAAAAAATACGGTCTCAAATAAGAAACCGCATTTACTACAGAAAAACCATTTTCGAGAAATCGGAATGGTTTTTTATTTAAATCTAAAAGGATTTTTGATATAATTACAGCGAGGGCACAAAAGTCTCCATTGCTTTCGTGTTGCAACTGGCATTGTATTCATTTGTTTTTGCCCTCGATTTTCGAAAATTAAAACGTTAGCTATATCTAGCTAACGTTTTTTTACTATTAATAAAAAATCCCAAATCTTGCCTGATTAAGGCTTCTAACTTAGTGAATAAAGGCAATCCAGGCTTCATCGTCTGCTAAGATATCTGAGCTTGTATAAGAACCTCTATATTTATTCCAAACATGATTTGGATCAGCTGTTTGAGGTGTTTCTTGGCTATTTTGGTCCTCTTGTACTTCTTCAGGGCTTGTTTGAACTTGCTCAGCCACAACCGGTTCATCATAAGCAGTTAAACCATATTGCTCAATCAAAGCGTTTAACTTATCAGCATACAAAGTATCTGTAGCGTAGCGGCCAGTAAGTGCAGCTGTAGCATCTTGATAGGATGAAGTATTTGACTTCCAAGTATCTGAATAAAGACTCCAACTTAATAAATTAGCATAATCATTTAGTGAATCAGCTAAGCTACTATAAGAACGAAAAGCTTGGTCCACTTCATAAGTATTTCCGCTACCATCATCTTCCCAAGTCTGCATGATTACAGAATTACCGTTATACGCTCCTTTAATCCCAAAAAAATTATAATATGGTTCTTGGCTAAGTGCTGATTGGCCACTGCTTGATTCCAAAACTGCTTGAGCAATCATAACCGAGGCGTAAAGATTTCGATCTTGACCAATTTGTCGAGCTGTTTCGCCAATACTTGCAATAAAATCAGCCGTAGCTGTAGGGGAAACTTGACCTGATTCAGCTATAACAGCATGAGCTGCATGCCTGAAAGTGAGATTAATCCCCAAAGTAATACAAGTAACTAAGGTCGAACAAGCTAAAAAGAATTTTGTAACTTGTTTTTCTTTCACGGGACCTCCTAAAATGTAAGTGCTATCTTAAATCATTATAGCAAAGATTTTATAAGCTGGCAACGCAAGTCAAATCATTCATAAGGCTGCCTTTGATATCAAAGAAAAAAGGTTTGAATCAATGATTCAAACCTTAATCTATCTTAATGAGCAACAAGGTCTTGAGCGATTTCTTGACCTGATTCTTTTGCTGGGAAGTAAGTTGGCCAGTTATCCATTTCTTTTAGGATTTCATCTTGGCTGCTATTTCCCCAGAAGAGATGGAAATGTTCAGCTTTTGTTGATGAAATGTTGTGGTCACTAAATTGAACATACTTGAAGTCACCAGCGTCTTTATCATCTGTTTCGAACAAGTAACGGACACCGCGGTTTCCTTTTTCGTATTTTACAATTTTATAACCATCATATTTATACGTAAAGGTGTGTTTTTCACCATTTTGAACAAAAGTGATTGTGTTCTTTTTACCATCAATATTAATTTGTTCAACATCTGTCTTGTATCCTGTTGTGTAATAATCTTTAACTTCTTGAGCTGTTTGTTGGCCTTTTGAAGCTTTTGCTTTATAATCCCAGACTGGGTCAAGCGTTCCGTCAAGCAAGTATGGATAAACTGATTGCCATTTTCCTGTCCAATCACTTAATTTACGGTCAGTAACATCTTTATCTTTGAAATAACCATGTTGAACAGTTTTTGTATCATCTGTTTCAGCTTTAATTTCTTTACCTTTGACGTCTGTTGTCAATTGCAGTGCTTTCAAGTTTTCTCGCATTACTGAGAAATAATCTTCACCAGCTTTGATTTGTTTATTTGTCAAGCTTTCTAGTGGATTCAAAACTTTTGTTTTTACATCAGCTTCGTCTGCCAAAGTTGAAGCGACTTTACTTGAAGCATTTTCTTCAAAGTAAATATACTTGATATCATATTTTTTAACGTATTTTGCAAGGCTTGCAATACGTTTAGCTGATGGTTCTACTTCTGGTGAAATGCCAGCAATTGAGATTTGGTTCAAACCATAATCAAGTGCTAAATAACCAAAAGCAGCGTGTTGTGTAACAAAGCTTTTTTGTTTAGCATCTGACAAGCCATCTGTATACTCCTCATCAAGAGTATTCAGTTTATCAATGTAAGCCGCTGCATTAGCCTTGAAAGTATCTGCCTTTTCAGGGTATTTTGCAACAAAAGCATCACGGATATTTTCAACTAAAGTGACAGCACGTTTTGGTGACAACCATACGTGTGGATCGTATTGGTGGCTGTGGCCTTCACCTTCATGCTCTTCCCCTTCTTCTTCAGCTGTTCCAGCCATGAGAAGCATATCTCCACTTGCTCTAACAACGGTTAAATCTTTTGATTTAACAGACTTTTGAACTTTTTTAACCCACGTTTCCATGCTATCATCCATGTAAACAAACATATCAGCATCTGAGATAGCGGCTACATTTTTAGTTGAAGGTTCAAAATCATGTGGTTCTGTTCCTGCCTTAATCAGCATGGTAACATCAGCTGTATCTCCTGAAACAGCCTTAGTGAATTCATAGACAGGATAAAAAGTTGTCACAACTTTAATCTTGTCATCCGCTGCAACCTGCTTAATATGGCTAACTTGCCAAACAAGCAAAAGTGCAAGTACATTTATCAATAAAAGAAATCTCTTCTTCATGACGGCCCCTTTTCTTAACTAGTTAATTGTTTACCAGTAAAGTATATCTGAACTTTCAACTTTTTGCAAGCTTTTTTTATAAATTTTTTCGCTTTCATACAAAAAATCCTCTGAAAAATATTCAGAGGATTCGTTATTAGTCACTTACTGAGAAGCGATTTGTCATTAAATTACTTGCATCAAAAAGAATTTTATTCAAAAGTTTTTGTGTTTCTTCTTGGATGTAATCACTCATCGCTTGGTTTTCAGCATCAAAATCAACAGTCTCACCTTTAGCTAAAGCTTCGTCAACACGTTTGATACGCGCATGTCCTGCTGCCATTGTTTTCTCAACATAAGCTTCAATATCGCCTTCGTGTTGGTGGAAATGTGGATCTGCAATCGCTGCAATTAAGCGATTAGCCCAATAGAATGAATCAGTTGAGACATTTTCAGCAGTATTTACAAAATAATCTGGTGTTGTTGAAATCTGAGTGAAGAATGGCACCATTGTTCCAAATGGCATTGAACCATAAGCCAACCATTGAATACCTGTTGTATCATGTGGTTGATCTGGACGCAATTGAAGAATAGCAGTTTGGCTTGTGCGGTTGATACCGATTGTACGGAAAGTACGTTGTGTCACAGCGTTACCTTCTGGACCATATGGATCAAATTCTGTATCTTGGTAGTGATTACTCAAAACATATTTGACATCTTCAATAGTGATTTTACGATAAGGTTTTTGAGCCCATGGAATAAAGAAGCTACGTGGATCTTGCTCAATTTCAGGATTCAAGAAACGTTGCATTGCCCAAGCACGTGGTGTATTGTAATGACGGTCTTTATCACGTTGGCTACCAAAAGCGTAACGAGGATTAAAGTGCTCATTTGAGTAAGTCAAATCTAGATTATTATCCTCGATGAAATCACGCAAGTCACTTGAGTACATGTAATCATCTGGATTGTTAAATTCAAAATGATCAATACCAAGTTGATTTGGATTTGTGACGTAACAATCATCTGGCACTCGTCGAGCAATCCAGTGGTGTCCACCAACAGTTTCTAGCCACCAAATCTCATCAAGGTCAGAGATAGCAACACCATTTGATTCATAAGTACCGTACTCTTCTAGGATAGCACCTAGACGTTCCACACCTTCGCGCGCTGTACGAACATAAGGAAGCACCAAAGTTAGCATATCTTCTTCACCAATACCAGATTCAACCAATGGATCTGCTCCTAGAACACGCGCATTTGTTGTGATTGTTTCTGTCTCACTCATTGCAACATTGGCTTCGTTGATACCAGCTTCTCCCCAGATACCATCTTTACGCAAAGCATCTGGCACTGATGTGTAGCGCATTGGGTTGTCTGGCAGGTCAATCTCAAATGAAGACAGAACTGATTTGTAATGACGTGGTTGGTCTTCTGGGTTAACCACGATAAATTGTTTCGGTGTGAAATCACCACTTTGTGAATCTTCAGTTCGAGCAATGATGGTTGAACCATCATATGACGCTTTTTTACCGACAAGAATTGTAGTACAACTCATAGTAAACTCTCCTCTTTCTTATAATTCATTTGCAATTTTATTGATTTTACGCAATCGATGATTAACACCGCTCTTGGTCAAGGTTCCTTCCAAGTGGTCTGCGATTTGCTGAATCGAGTAATCAGGATTTTCTACACGAATCTTAGCCACTTGTTGCAATTCAATTGGTAAGGTCTCAAGTCCAACGGTATCCATGATTTTGATGATATTATTGATGGTCTTCATGCTTGCTGTGACGGTTTTAGCAATATTTGCCGTCTCTGCATTATTAGCACGGTTAACATCATTACGTGTCTCACGCATAATCTTAACTTCTTCAAAAATATCCTTACACTCTAAGGCACCAATGACTAGAAGAAAATCCATAATATCTTCGGCTTTTTGTAAATAAGTCACTGCACCATTTTTGTGTTCAATAACTTTGGCATCAAGGATAAATTTTCGCATCAAGTTTGCCAAATCTTCAGCGTGATCTTGGTAAACCGAAAAGATTTCCAGTTGGTATTTTCCAGACTCTGGATCACGAATAGTACCCGTTGCCAAGAAAGCCCCACGTAAATAAGCGCGTCCCTTGTCATCATCTTCAAGGATATTAGGATTAATGCCCATCTCAATACCAAAGAAAGAATCCGCCAATTGCAAATCTGTTAAAATCTCTCTGACATTTGTCGCCACAAAAACATTGTAAACACGATTTTTGCGTAGATTCGTCTTTTGATGATACTTAATCTCTGGCTGAACATGATAAATCGTCTCAATCAATTCATAGATATGACGAGCAACTTTTGCGTTTTCTGTCGTGATAGACAAGGTCAATCCTGCACCCGTCAAGCCAAGACTACCAGACATCTTAATAATGGCTGATAATTCACTCTTATCGAATCGCGACAAATTCAACAATTCTTCTTTAACTTTTACTGTAAAACTCATCGCTTTTTCACCCTCACAAGGTTCATTAATTCTTCAACAACATAGTCACCATTATGAAAAGCTCCGCCATTTTCTAAACGTAAGAAATCAGATGAAATAACACGTTTGACTTGTTTACGAAGCCCTGCAAAATCATGCTCAACTTGAACCAAATATTCATCAAATTTATTGTGATCCATATAATCTTGAGGTACTTTTTCAATATTGACTAAGACCGTGTCAATGACATCTTTTCCAAGATGACGATTAAGCACCTCAACATGGTTAGCATCTGTAAAATGCTCTGTTTCACCATACTGTGTCATGATGTTACAAACATAAGCCACTTCAGCTTTCGTCTCAAGAAGGGCCTGCTTAATTTCAGGAATAACCAAGTTTGGCAAAATAGATGTAAATAAAGATCCAGGACCAAGCACAATCATATCACTATCCATGATGGCATCGACCACTTTTCGACTAGCCGACGGTTCATCGTCATTATATGTATTTGTGACATAAACATGGTCAATCATCCCTTGATAATCAGCAATATGACTCTCACCAGTTACTTCATGACCATCTTTAAACACAGCATGCAAAGTCAAAGGATTCTCACTTGCTGGGTAAATTTTTCCTGTAACGTGGAAAAATTTTGTCAAAATCTGCATAGCACTATAAGTTGAGCCTTCCATCTCAGCAATCCCTGAAATAATGAGGTTACCAAGTGGGTGTCCTGCCAATGGCCCATCGCCTTCAGCAAAGCGATACTGAAAGACTTTTTCATAAAACTTAGGCATATCACTCATGGCA
This sequence comes from Streptococcus sp. UBA4344, assembly GCF_002393675.1. Classification (NCBI taxonomy): domain Bacteria; kingdom Bacillati; phylum Bacillota; class Bacilli; order Lactobacillales; family Streptococcaceae; genus Streptococcus; species Streptococcus sp. UBA4344. Next base: position 31,970 of record NZ_DGTE01000020.1, on the reverse strand, counting down.
ACAAGGACATTTCTAAGATCTCCTGGTGGTGTCAGCTGCATGACCGAACGTAAAGCACCTGAGCTACCTCCATCATCAGCAACCGTTACGATGGCTGTAATATCAACGTCTTCATGTCTTAAACTATTTAAAATAACAGGAATACCTGTCCCACCACCAATAACGGTAATTTTAGGTTTTCTCATGAACGGTTCACAGTCTCCTTGCGACGATTTTTATCACGGTGGGTTTCATTGACTACCCAATCCGCTTTGAGCTCTTCAGCTAAGCGATGAGCAAAAGCAACACTACGGTGTTGTCCACCTGTACAACCAACAGCAATCGTTAAAATAGACTTTCCTTCTTTTTGGTAACCAGGCAAGATAGGTTTGATAAGACCAATCAAATGTTGGTAAAAATCCTCAGATTCTTCGTGATTCATCACATAATCATAGACTTCTTTTTCAAGACCTGTTTGATTGCGAAGTTCTGGTTTGTAGTATGGATTTGGCAAGAAACGTACGTCAAATACCAAGTCTGCATCGAGTGGCAAGCCATATTTGAAACCAAAACTCATGACTTCAATACGAAATGAAGCTTGATTTTCATCACTTGAAAATTGTTCAGAAATGGTTTTACGCAATTGACGCGGTGTTAATTCTGTCGTATCAACCACATTTTGACTCAAGTTTTTCAATGGGGCTAACAATTCACGCTCCAACTTAATCCCGTCTAAAATACGACCATCTGCTGCTAGCGGGTGACTTCGACGAGTTTCTTTGTATCGCGCTACGAGCTCTCCATCTGTTGCATCCAAGAAAAGAATCTTGAAGTCGATTTTAGGATTAGAGTCAATCTTATCTAAAACAGAAGTAATTTCATTAAAGAAGAGGCGACTGCGCATATCCACCACAAGGGCAACACGATTATTGTCACTTGATTGCTCAACTAATTCAATGAATTTTGGCACCAAAGTTGGCGGCATATTATCGATAGTAAAATATCCCAAATCTTCAAAGGATTGAATCGCCACTGTCTTACCAGCACCACTCATCCCAGTTACAATAACTAAGTTAATCTCTTTATCAGACATTTTCTTCGCTCCTTCTCATTTTTTCAATTTGACCCATTAAACGTGCCTGTTCTTCCTGCATATTCACTAATTGTTTTGTCAGAGAAGCAAGCATTTCCGTTTGTAATTTTTGAATTTCCAATAAATCTGACTGATCTTGTTGAACCAAGTGATCCAATTTAGTATGCAATAATCGGATACCTTCTTCCGAAACCTTATTAACATTGTAATCATTCTTAGCTTGCAAGCGATCGTAGTCAGAAGCTCGATTTTGACTCATCATAATTAATGGCGCTTGAACAGCTGCTAAAGTTGATAAGGCAAGATTTAACAAAATAAAAGGATATTTGTCAAATACAATTCCAAAAGGCTTCACAACATTGAAAGCCATCCAAACTCCCATAAAGCAGATAAATGTAATGATAAAAGTCCATGACCCACCAAAACGAGCGACATCATCTGCAATCCGCTGACCAAAAGTAATCTTTCTATCCAATTGATCTTGAACATCTAAAGCTGTGTAACCTTTATGCTTAGTCGCATCATAAACAGCTTCACGAACATAGTCATTTTTACGATTGGCTTTATCAATAATCTCTTCTAAAAAGAGAAGGCGATAATAAGTCAGATTCTTATGGCTAATAAAGGTATCTTCGTTAACATCAGGATGTTGCTTTTTGATAATCTCTTGTAATCTAATGTCCAGAGAATTGATTAAAACACCTTCTTCTTCTGGATAATAGTGGTGATCAATGCTATCTTGCATTAGCTGTTTTTGGCTCATAAGATCCTTCTTTCTGTCTGTTCCATTATATCAAAAATAAAATAAAAAAGCTGACTTCTCAGCTCTTTTATACTAATCTTCTCGATCAATAATAACTCCCATAACAGTAAGGTGGCCATTACTAACTAAAGTCAAAACAAGACGTGCCAAATCTTTAGCAGGCATTGAAAAATCTGACTTAATCCACCACATCAAAGTACCTGTAAAAATACTCGTTAAGTAAGCCACAATAAAATCAGTCGGAACTTGTTCACCAGATTCTGTAACGTTCAACTTAGCTAATAAATGATCGTATTTTTCATGAACCAAACTTCCAAATTCTTCTTGCATGACTTCTTGCGAAATGCTTTTCAGAACAATTTTAGCAATTGCGGCATTCTTTTCTAATCCGTGATAAAACTCTGTCAAAAGCTTCTCAGCTCGCTTAACTTTTACCCTCTCACCATTTGTAATCTGAGCCGCATCAATCATATCTGACATTTGTTCAAGAACTTGTTGCTGAATACCTTTTTGAAGATCATCTTTGTCAGCGTAATGCGCATAAAAAGTTGCCCGATTAATCATGGCTTCATCAGCAATATCTTGCACAGTAATTTTCTCATATGGCTTTTCACTGAGCAGTTTAGCAAAAGCGTCAAAAATCAGTTTTTCAGTTCTCAAATAACGAATATCAGTAAGTTTCATGAGCTATTCCTCCGAGATAAACAACAGATTGTCGGGAATGTGTTGTTTAAGCAACACAAGTTAAAAAATTAGCGATTGCAATTGACAATGAGTGTTCTATAATACTATTATAACAAACACTCTGTTGAATAAGCAACAGCTTGTTGTGACATTAACAGTGTGTTAGATAAGGTAAGAAAGGATTGAAATAGTGTTAAAGAACTGTCGACGTAACTACATTATTCGTTGCTAGATAATGAGTCATTTTTAGGAATGATATTTATCTACTACCTTCTAACACTTTTAGGTTTTTTATTAATGTTTAAAGCAGGTATAGATGTCGGGTCGACCACTGTTAAAGTAGTCATCTTCGACGATAATTATCAATTACTATTTTCACGTTATGAGCGTCACTTTTCTGACGTCAAAACAGCAACTATCAAAGTTTTAAGCGAAGCCATTGCTGAAATTGGTGACCAAACAGTCAGTATTGCTATAACTGGTTCTGGAGGTATGGGCTTAGCTGATATAGCTAAAATTCCATTTGTCCAAGAAGTTATTGCTGCAACAACTACCGTTGAAAAATTCATCCCAGAAACTGATGTTGTGATTGAACTTGGTGGTGAAGATGCCAAAATGACTTTCTTTGGTGATACCCTCGAACAACGCATGAACGGAACATGTGCCGGTGGTACTGGTGCCTTCATTGACCAAATGGCTGGCCTCCTAAAAACAGATGCTAACGGGGTTAACGAACTCGCAAAGGGCTATGAAACCATATATCCAATTGCAAGCCGTTGCGGGGTATTTGCTAAAACTGACGTGCAACCATTGATTAACGAAGGAGCTCGAAAAGAAGATATTGCTGCTTCTATTTTCCAAGCTGTTGTTAACCAAACCATCGCTGGACTAGCTTCTGGTCGTAAAATCACTGGAGACATCGCTTTTCTTGGTGGACCACTCTTTTTTATGAGTGAACTTCGTAAGCGTTTCATCGAAACCCTAAATATTACACCAGAGCACGTTATTTTCCCTGAAAATCCACAACTCTTCGTAGCTATGGGAGCTGCTTTAGACCAAGATCAAGCTCAATTGACGCTTTCAGAAATCATTCATAACCTTGAAAATAATACGTCAAAATCATTAGTTCCTAAAAATACTCTCGACGTTCTTTTCAAAGATCAGGCTGAATTAGATGCTTGGCGTGCTCGTCACGATGAAGCAAGTGTAGCATACAAGGATATTGCGACTGCTTCAGGTCCTCTTTTCCTTGGAATCGATGCTGGATCAACTACCTCAAAAGTTGTCCTTACCGACCCAGACGGAGCTATCCTCTTCCAACACTATGGTAACAACCAAGGACAACCCCTTGAAAATGTTATTTCTATCCTAAAAGAGCTCTATCACCAATTGCCACAAGACGCTTTTATTGCCCGCTCTTGTGTTACAGGATATGGTGAAAACCTCATCAAAGCTGCTCTTCACGTTGATTACGGTGAAGTCGAAACGGTAGCCCACTTTAAAGCAGCTAACTACTTCAATCCTGGTGTTGATTTTATCCTTGACATTGGTGGACAAGATATGAAAGCCATGAGTGTCCGTGATGGTGCTCTATCAAGCATTCAATTAAATGAAGCTTGTTCTTCTGGCTGTGGGTCATTTATCGAAACTTTTGCCAAATCCCTCGAATATGATGTCAAAGATTTTGCCAAAGTTGCTCTTCTTGCTAAGCACCCCGTTGACCTCGGCTCACGCTGCACAGTCTTTATGAACTCTAAGGTAAAACAAGTTCAAAAAGAAGGGGCTACGGTTGCTGATATTTCAGCAGGGCTTTCTTATTCTGTTATCAAAAACGCCCTCTATAAAGTTATCAAACTCAAACGTCCTGAAGATTTAGGCGAAAAAATCGTTGTACAAGGTGGAACATTCTATAACGAAGCTGTTCTTCGTGCCTTTGAACTCGTCAGTGAACGTGAAGTTGTTCGACCAAGCATTGCAGGACTTATGGGAGCATATGGCTGTGCTATCATCGCTAAAGAAAAATACGAAGATGAAATAGCCAATCATGAACCTGCTCTTGAAGTTAGTGCGGTTCAGTAAAGGAGGTAAAGCATGACTGAAACATTACTGACAGCCAATCGCAACAAATCAAGCCTAATGGGGTTAGAAGAACTCGATCAATTTACCACTCAAAAAGAATTCACACGTTGCGGCATGTGTGAAAATAACTGTGCTTTAACTGTTACCATTTTTAATGACGGTTCAAAATTTGTTACTGGTAACCGTTGTGAACGCGGAGCTGAAAAGGTCACTAAAATCAAATTCGACCGTAGCAACAAAAAAGAAAATCTGGTCGATTACAAATACAAAAAACTCTTCAAGTTCAAAGCTTTGTCAAAACGCGATGCTGTCCATGGTATCGTCGGGATCCCTCGTGTGCTAAACATGTATGAAAATTACCCACTTTGGCATACTGTCCTTACTGATTTAGGTTTTCGTGTTCAAATCTCACCAAAATCAGACAAACGTTTATTTGAAAAAGGAATTGAAACCATTCCTAGTGATACCGTTTGTTATCCTGCCAAAATGGTTCACGGACACATTCAAAGCTTAATTGACCGTAAAGTTGATGCCATTTTCTATCCTAGTGTCATCTACGAGCAAATTGAAAATAGCAAAGCACCTAACCACTACAACTGTCCAATCGTTCAAAGTTATCCAGAAGTCATCGAAAAAAACATGGACCCTATCCGCAATGGTGAGGTCAAATACTTCCATCCATTTGTTAACTTGGCCGACCATGAATCTGTTGTCAAATCACTTGCCAAAAGCTTTGCAATTTATGATGATATTACTATTGAGGATATCCGTAAAGCCGTTGAACATGGCTATCAAGTATTAGCTGATTTCAAAAAAGATTTACAAGACAAAGCTGATGAACTTCTTAGTCGACTAGCTCTTAACAATGAAAAAGCAATTGTTCTTTCTGGACGCCCATATCACCTTGACCCTGAAATCAATCACGGGATTGCTAATATCATTACGCAAGAAGGTTTCCACGTTTTAACTGAAGATATGGTATCAGGCTTAGAAGAGGTAGCTGGTCTGCGCGTGGTTAATCAATGGGTTTACCACTCACGCCTATACGCTGCCGCTAAAGTGGTCTCTAAAAATCCTAATCTTGAATTAGTCCAATTAAATAGTTTTGGTTGCGGACTTGATGCTGTAACAACGGACCAAGTCGAAGAAATCATGCGAGCTCACAACAAACTTTACACTGTGCTAAAAATCGATGAAGGAAGCAACCTCGGTGCTATCCGTATTCGTCTTCGTTCCCTCAAAGCAGCCGTTGAAGAACGTGATAAGAAAGCTAAAAAAGCCAATCTCAATCACATTTTCAACCAAGCTCCTCAATTCAATGCTGCAACTGAAGAAGAAATCAAAGAACCTGTCTTTACTAAAGACATGAAAAAACGCCACACTCTTCTTATGCCAATGCTTTCACCAATTCACCAAAACGGTCTTATTGAAGAAGCCTTCAAACAAGCCGGTTATAATGTTGTCATTCTACCAGCTATGGACCGTAAAGCCGTTGATGTTGGTCTAAAATTTGTTCATAACGATGCCTGCTACCCTGCCATCATTACCATTGGTCAATTAATTGAAGCTCTTCAAAGCGGTAAATACGACCTCGATAATACCAGTGTTATGATGACACAAACAGGTGGTGGCTGCCGTGCAACAAACTATATTCCACTCTTACGAAAAGCCTTAAAAGATGCTGGATATCCTCAGATTCCTGTTGTTTCTGTTTCTATGGGAAATCAAGGTACCGAAGAAACACCTGGTTGGAATATTACTTTACCATTTGTAAAACGTCTACTTATCAGTGTGCTTTATGGTGACCTCTTTGAACGTGTGCTTTATCGTGTTCGTCCATATGAAGCCGTTCCAGGTTCTGCCAATGCTCTGTATGAAAAATGGTTAGAAATTGCCCGTAAAAATGTCAAATCAGGCTCATACTTCGAGTTCAATCACAATATGAAACGTATCATCAAAGAGTTTGACACACTTGAAACCATTGATTTTGGACAAAAACCACGAGTTGGTGTGGTGGGAGAAATTTTAGTCAAATACGCTCCAACAGCTAATAACGACATTGTTGCTATCATTGAAAATGAAGGTGGCGAAGCTGTTGTTCCTGACTTGATTGGCTTTATGAATTACTCACTTTTTAACCAAATCTGGAAAGCTGACGAACTCAACATGAGCCAAAAATCAAAACGCTTAGCTAAGCTTGGTATCGATGCTATCAATCTTCTTGAAAAACCAATGAACAAAGCCCTTGAAAAATCTGAGCGCTTTGAAGGTATTGAATCCATTTACGATATTGCAAAAGGTGCTGCAAAAGTCGTTTCAATCGGTAATCACACCGGTGAAGGCTGGTTCTTGACGGGTGAAATGATTGAATTGCTTAACAACGGTGTTAAAAATATCGTTTGTTTGCAACCATTTGGATGTCTTCCAAATCACATTGTTGGTAAAGGCATGTTAAAAGAACTTCGCCGACAATTCAAAGGGGCTAATATCTCACCAATCGATTACGACCCAGGCTCATCTGAAGTTAACCAATTGAATCGTATTCGCTTGATGATGACAACAGCTAAAAAGATGCAGAAAGCTTCTTTAGCCAATTCTAAATAAAAAATGAAAAAAGTTCGCCGAGAGAGTAGCGAACTTTTTTCGTGTCAAATAATATTAAGAGAACATCTAGTCGAGATAAGCGATGACTTCAATTTCTACCTTGACGTCTTTTGGCAAACGAGCAACTTCAACAGCAGAGCGCGCTGGGAAATCAGCTTTAAAGGCCGTAGCGTACACTTCATTAAATGGAACAAAGTCATCCATGTCACTTAAGAAACATGTTGTTTTGACCACATGGTCAAAATCAGTACCTGCTTCTGCTAAAATAGCAGAAATATTTTTAAGGACTTGTTTGGTTTGTTCTTGAATGCTTGTACCAATAACTTCGCCTGTTTCAGGTGACAAAGGAACTTGGCCTGAAGCAAAAAGGAAGTTACCAACAACTTTTCCTTGAACGTAAGGACCAATTGCTGCTGGCGCTTTGTCCGTATGAATTGTTTTCGCCATAAATTTTCACCTTCTCTCAAATAGATTAGGATTATTATAACAAAATATTCTGAAAATTGAAACATATTGATAAATAAAAATGCATTTATTTTCAAATATTTACAAAAAGGCGATTTGTTTATATAATAGAAGGCGTGCATAATCAAAAGTACTACTTTTGGACTGGTTCGAAAACTCCCAGAATAAAAAACTAGCTATCTATCAATTGACAAGCTCTTATAGAGCGTCTTTTTGAGTGGCTTTGTTTTTTATAAAACAAGGCTATTTTTTATTTTCTATAAAAATTTCTTGGGAAAGGAGGACAAAATGACCAAACAAAAAATTATTATCGATTGTGATCCAGGTATCGACGATACTCTAGCACTACTTTATGCTTTAAAACATCCTGAATTGGAAGTTGTTGCTATTACCATTGTCGCTGGAAATTGCCCAACAGATTTTGGCATAAAAAATGCTTTTACAAGCTTAGAACTTCTCAATCGTCTAGACATCCCAGTCTACAAAGGTGCTGATGCCCCTTTAAAACGCGACTATGTTTCTGCCCAAGACACACATGGTATGGATGGTCTCGGGGAAAATGATTTTGAGCTCAAGCATACGCCTTGCGTTCAAGAAAAATCAGCAGAACAGTTTTTAGCAGATTACTTTAAAAAACCTCAAAACACTTCTATCATCGCGCTTGGTCCTTTGACTAATATCGCTAAAGCACTTGAGATTAATCCAGAACTCGGCAAAAACTGCCATCGTTTTGTCAGCATGGGAGGCAATTTCAAATCACACGGCAACTGTTCACCAGTCGCTGAATATAATTACTGGTGTGACCCTCATGCCGCACAAATCACTTTTGAGCAATTAGGACGTAAGGTTGAAATGGTTGGACTTGATGTTACACGTCATATTGTTTTAACACCTAATCATTTAGAATATATGAATCGTATTAACGCTGAAATGACAGCATTCATTTCTAAAATTACTCGATTTTACTTTGATTTTCATTGGGAATACGAACATATTATCGGCTGTGTCATCAATGATCCATTAGCCCTAGCATACTTCGTTAATAGCGACGTTTGTTCTGGATTCGATGCTTACACTGACGTTGTAACAGATGGTATCGCTCTTGGTCAAACAGTCGTGGACCAATATGATTTTTACCACAAGCCTAAAAATAGCACAATCCTAACGCAAGTAACCCCAGCTTTATTCTGGCAAGATTTTCTAACCGTACTTTTAGATGCACAAAAAGACATCATTCAAGATGATCTTAAAAATCTACAGTTAGAAAGTTAAATTATGAAACAATCATCTACTCGACTTATTTCATTTATGGCAATCGCCATTGCTATTAACTACATTGGTGCAAACATTGCACTCTTTCTGCGCTTACCAATCTACCTTGACATGATTGGAACTTTATTGGTTGCTGTGGTCCTTGGACCATGGTTAGGTGCTGGTGCTGCTATTATTAGCGCACTAATTAGTTGGATGACAACTGATATCTTTGCTATCTACTTCGCACCTGTTGCCATTGTTGCTGCTTTTATCACTGGTTTCCTTGTTAAAGAAACAAGTAAATCAAGAGATTTAATCTGGAAAAGTCTTCTTGTCTCACTTCCTGGAACCATTGTATCATCAAGTATCACAGTGATTCTTTTCCATGGTATCACCTCAAGTGGCTCAGGAATCTTAGCACAAGTTCTACATGGTCTTGGCATTGATATGACAGCAAGCCTCGTCTTAGTACAAGCCATTACTGACTACGCTGATCGCCTTATCAGCCTTATCCTAGTATTTGCCATTATCAAATCTCTTAAAACCTTTGCACCAAACCTTGTGGCTGCTAAAGGGTAAAGACACATAAAGACCAGCTTTTAACAAGCTGGTCTTTTTATCTTATTTTAAAGTCTGGCAAGTAATTGAAGCAATTGCTTCGTGCTTTCCCAAATCCGAAAAATGCTCCTGCAAAATTCTGATAAAAAACGTGTTACAGAAAAATATCTCGCCTGATAGTCTGTCAACCGTATCAGAAAAAGCTTCTTGCCAAGCATCTAAATCATGCTTAACTAAACCTACTTGTCGTTTAATTTGTTCTAAGAGTGAATGTGAGACTTTTTTTAGGTCTAGTGTAATACAAAATGTCTTATCAAAAAAGGTAATTTTCGCGATATAAGTTATCATGTTAATCACCTCTCCTAAGGAGGATTTTAGCAAAGCTTTCTTAAATAAACTTAAAAAGCCTAAACTTCAAACGTTCAGGCTTTTTGTATTTTTTATTTCTAAGGTTTAATGCGGTGTAGCATACGTGGGAATGGAATAGCTTCACGGATGTGTTTAGTTCCAGCTACGAATGTTACCATACGTTCGATACCAATACCAAATCCAGCGTGTGGTACTGAACCATATTTACGAAGGTCAAGATAGAATTCATATTCTGATTTATCCATACCAAGAGCGTCCATTTTAGCAACGAGTGTATCGTAGTCATCTTCACGAACAGAACCACCGATGATTTCTCCGTATCCTTCTGGTGCAAGAAGGTCAGCACACAAGACGCGTTCTGGGTTACCAGGAACTGGTTTCATGTAGAAGGCTTTGAAGCTTGCTGGGTAGTTGATAACAAATGTTGGTACACCAAAGTAGTTTGAAATCCAAGTTTCATGTGGTGAACCGAAGTCATCACCGTGTTCTAGGTGTTCATAATCAGCATCTTCATCATTTTCGTGTTCTTGAAGAAGATCAATAGCATCATCGTAAGAAACACGTTTGAATGGTTCTGCAATGTATTTTTTAAGCAAATCAACGTCACGTTCCAAGATTTCAAGGGCTTGTGGAGCACGGTCAAGAACACCTTGGATAAGAGCTTTAACATAAGCTTCTTGAAGATCAAGAGATTCTTCATGTGAAAGGAATGAATATTCAGCATCCATCATCCAGAACTCGGTCAAGTGACGACGAGTTTTTGATTTTTCAGCACGGAATACAGGACCAAAATCAAAGACACGACCAAGAGCCATAGCTCCAGCTTCAAGGTACAATTGACCTGATTGACTCAAGTAAGCAGGTGTACCGAAGTAGTCTGTTTCAAATAATTCTGTTGAATCTTCAGCAGCATTTCCAGACAAGATTGGGCTATCAAATTTAATGAAACCATTTTTATCAAAGAATTCATATGTAGCGTAGATGATAGCGTTACGGATTTGCATGATAGCCATTTGTTTACGAGAACGCAACCACAAGTGACGGTGATCCATAAGGAAGTCAGTACCGTGTTCTTTTGGAGTGATTGGGTAATCTTCTGAGTGACCTACAATTTTAAGATCTGTCACATCAAGTTCGTAACCAAATTTTGAACGTGAATCTTCTTTAACGATACCAGTGATAAGGATAGAAGTTTCTTGGCTAAGGTGTTTAATTGTGTTGAATTTTTCAGTTCCTTCTTCTTCACCATATTTTTCAATAAAGTTTGGTTTGAAAGCGACTGCTTGGAAGAATGCTGTCCCGTCACGAAGTTGTAAGAAAGCAATTTTTCCTTTTCCTGATTTGTTAGCTACCCAAGCCCCAATTGTGACTTCTTCACCAACATGATTTTTAACATCAATAATTGATACGTAATCTTTAGACATAATTCCTCTTTTCAAATATTACTCTGACACTTTTGTCAGTTTAATCTTATTAATTTTAGTTTTAGAGCTACTGATAGTAACGTGGTAAGTCATCTCCTTCTTACCTCCGTCCCAATTTTGACAATACGTTAAATCAAATTCTTGCTGACCAGCTTTTTTAACTCTTCCTGTAACACGACTGTAGCCAGAAGAACCTAGTCGATTATCTTTACTTGGATAAGATTGATAAAAAATGTCATCTAAACTACAGTTATTCTTATCCACGCCACTAGCAGTCCAAGTATAACCAGTCGTACTATTGCTAGCCAAGTCAATTTCAAAACGCATGCCTTTAGAAGTAATTGAGTAATCCCCCAGTTTGGTTAATTCTGGAGAATTTGGTTTAAAATGAATGCCAAGTCCAACTGCAACGATTCCTGAAAAAGCAACTAATGCAATAATAAGTTTTCGCTTTTTGGACATCTTATTTTTCCATAAAGGCTTTCAAGCGTCTTACAGCTTCTTTTAAAGTATCCAAATCAGTTGCATAGCTCAAACGAACATTTTCAGGAGCACCAAACCCAGCACCAGTAACAAGAGCAACTTCTGCTTCTTCAAGAATAGCAGTTGTAAAGGCAGTGACGTCAGTGTAACCTTTCATTTCCATTGCTTTTTTCACGTTAGGGAAAAGGTAGAAAGCACCTTGAGGTTTGATAACCTCAAACCCAGGAACTTCACAAAGTAATGGGTAGATTGTATTAAGACGTTCTTCGAATGCTTGACGCATGTCTTCAATAGAATCTTGTGGTCCTGTAAGAGCTTCAATTGCTGCATATTGTGAAACAGCAGTCAAGTTAGATGTTGTTTGGCTGATAACTTTTGACATTCCAGAGATGATTTCTTCATTACCAACCGCAAAACCAACACGCCAACCAGTCATAGCATAAGTTTTTGATGTACCATTTACAACAACTGTTTGATTTCTGATTGCTTCAGAAATTGATGAAATTGGTGTGAATTCATTTCCATTATATACCAAACGACCATAAATATCGTCTGCCAAGATTAAGATATTGTGTTCAACAGCCCAATTACCAATTGCTTCTAATTCATCACGGCTGTAAATCATACCAGTTGGATTAGATGGTGAATTCAATAAAAGAACTTTTGTTTTATCTGTACGAGCAGCTTCAAGTTGTTCTACAGTAGCTTTAAAATCATTTGCTTCGGTTGTTGCAACTGTCACCGGAACACCATCAACCATTTTAACTTGATCGACATAAGACACCCAACATGGTGTTGGGATAATAACTTCATCGCCTGGATTAAGAACAGTTGTAAAGAAAGTATAAAGAATGTATTTTGCACCTGTCGCTACAACGACTTGATTACGATTAACTGAATAACCGTAGAAATTTTCCAGGTAGGTATTAATAGCATCCTTCAATTCTGGAAGTCCAGAAGCAACAGTATAAAAGCTAGCTTTACCATTTTGAATAGCTTCAATTGCAGCATCTTGGATATTCTTAGGAGTTACAAAATCAGGTTCTCCCAAAGTTAGTGATAGAATATCACGACCTTGTGCTTTCAAGGCTTTGGCACGCGCACTTGCTGCTAAAGTCACACTTTCTTTCATGTTCAACACGCGATTTGATAAGTTTGTCATATGCCCTCCTTCTTCACGAGCTCACTTGTTTCAAAATTCACAAGATAATAACCATCAGTAGCTGTAACTTCCCAAATAGGGGTCTTACCATCAATTCCGTAAACGACTTTTGAAATACCAGTCGCTCCATTTGCTGCTGCTACTTGCTCAGCTTGTTTACGACTAATCCCATCATTTACAGAATAAACAAATACCTTACCATTGTCTTCACCGACAGCGACAATCTTCTGTTCGCCTGATGCTGTCGTTCCAAAAACACTATAGTATGTCTTAGAACCATTATAAAGGTCAACAGAAGACGTTTTAACTAAGTCAGCTTTTTCAATGGCTACTTGGGTCGCCAATTTTTCTGCTCTCTGTCTTGGCTGTATCGCCAAATCCAAAACAGATGCAGCAGAAATCAAGAGAACTAATAAAATCAAGCTAAAACCAAGTAAATATTGTTTTACTGGAGTTAATTTTTTCATTTACTTCTCCCTTTTTGTTTATCCCTTTTATTATAGCAGAAAATTCTTTATTTCAGTGAGACTCTTTGAAAATTTTTGATGAGAAATGTAAAATTCTTCAGCTAAAGCATCACTAATTATTTTTCCGTACGATTTTGTTAAAATTCTTGAGTCTAGTAAAAGCACAGCCGAACGTTGATTGTTGCGTCTCATAGTCCTTCCAATAGCCTGTTTTAGTTTCAAAATCGCTAAAGGTAGGGAATAATCATTAAATGGTGACTTTGCTTGAGCAAGCAGGTGATTGCTAATTTTCTGAACGAATAAATCTTTAGGATTTTCAAATGGTAAACGTGTAATCACTTCAATCATTTTATCTGATTGAACAAAGTCTACGCCTTCCCAGAACGCTCCCGTTCCAAGAAGAATGTGACTTTCACCGCGTTCGAAACGACGTTTAACATTATAAGCTGTCCCATTTTTCTCCTGTGCTAAGTGGTGAAGTTCCATCTCATCTAGAAGGTCAGAAACATCGAGCATAGCTTTTTTAGAATTAAACAGCACTAACATCTGTTCATCTAATTGCCTAATCTGATAAATTCGCTCTGCGATTACTTTAGCGTACTCTTCATCAGAAATCTCAGCAACATTTGGCATTTCCTCATCAATCCAAATACGCTGTGACTCTTGCTTATCACGTTCAATGCTCATATAGTGATATTGCTCAAATCCTAGTAAATCAGCTAAGCTAACTTGAGGACTAATATGTAATGTTGCAGAAACCATGTAAGTCTTGCGTGTTTCCGGTAAAAATTCGCTGAAATTCAAAAGCTCATCACTACTTGCATTGAGGTACGTTTGACGCTTCTCATTTTCATAACTTGTCTCAAACCAAAAATCTGTAAATGGCTGTGCAAATAAAGCTAATACATCTTCCAAGCAAATGTATCGCCACTCAGGATTAATAGCCACTAATTCTTTTGCAGCTTGCTCAATACGATGAGCATCTTCTGTTGTCACATAAGTTTCTTGATGTTGATAAAAACGTGTGGCAAGATGACTTAATTGGAAAGACAGACTTTCAATTAAGCGTTTTTCAAGCGTTGGTAAAGCAGCGTCCAATTGTTTTTCAAGTTTTTGCACCAATTGCGTCACGTTAACACGACGGCGTGAAAATTGTTCCAAATTCAGAATTAATTTTTGAGCTTCATCGAAAACCAAAACTTTTTTAGCCGCAAAGGCTTTATCATCTTGGACACGTTCTAAAAAGTAGGCATGATTAATGATTAAAAGTTTGCTGTGCTTAGCATTTTCATAAGTACGATTCCAGAAATCAACATCTTTATAAAGTGATTTTTCACTCAAGTTACCATCGTGCTTAATTTGTTCGAAGAAGGTTTCAAAACGTTGTTTTTGTCTAATTTCGTCTAAATCCCCCGTTAAGGTCTCAGTCAACCAGACAAGCAACTGCATCTTGTAGCGATTCACCAGACGATTATCCCCTTCTCTATGCAAGCTTTCTGCAAAAGTATCTAGCTTAATATAATTTCCAGGACCTTTAATTGACTGACAAGGAATATGAAAGACTTCTTGAATTCGCTGAGCTTCATTAGCCATAATCTGATCTTGCAAAATCTTAGTTGGTACAGAAACAATGATTTGCTCATCTTGAACCATCTGCAAAAGAGGTAAAAGGTAACCATAAGTCTTTCCAAGACCAGCCTGCGCTTCTAAAAATGACACTTTTGGTGATTGAAAATCATCTTTAACCATTTGAGCAAATTGGCTTTGTTTCTTACGGGCATCTAAACCCAAAAGAGCCATATTAAGGTCAAAGTCTTCTGATAACTTACGTTCACTACCAATAGCCTTATCACGTCGTAAAATAAGACCTCCAACTTCTTGGTAATCTTTTTTTGACATGACTTTTGCCTTTTTAAAACTCTCTTTGACTAACATTCCTGTTTCAAATAAAAGATTATCTGATAGCGGTAATAACTGCTCTAAAAGTTCTTTTGGCAAACTCTCCATTTTTTCTTTTAGCTTCAACAATAGCTGAGCTGTTGCATAAGCATCAGAAATCGCTGTGTGAGCATCAGTCAAATCAAGTTGTAAAACTTCGGCTAAATGACCTAGCGTGTATTTTTCAAGAGTCGGATAAAAAACTTGTGATAACTCAACCGTATCAACAAGCGGCGTACGCAATTCGTAGCCTTCTAAGAATAATTTTTCTGCTAAAAGATTGGCATCAAATTTCACATTGTGAGCAACAAAGACACAATCTGAAATCAAGTGATAAATCTCTTGAGCAACTTGTGAAAAATCTGGCGCCTTAGCCAATTGCTCATCAGTGATTCCTGTTAAATGAATAATGTGTTCAGACAAAGCTTCGTGCGGATTAACATCCGTCTGATAGGTCTTCACAATCTGATTATTTTCAATAATGACAATGCCAACCTGAATAATTTCAGCCATTGCGTGAGCACCCGTTGCCTCCAAGTCCACAACAGCATATTTTTGAGAATTAACTTGCATCATAACATATAGATTATACCATTTTTAAGACCCACATTCACCTATCCTAAAAATAAGATATTGAAAAAAGCCCTTTTGAGAAAAGACATTATATGACTTTTAAAGATTTTTTTGATACACTTTTTCTATGAAGATTTATAGACTATTAAACCACGTTGCACGTGAAAATACTTACTTATTGGTCAATGATCAAGCTATCATTGTTGTTGACCCAGGTAGTGATACCGACAAAATTAAAGAAAAGATTACCACCCTTGATAAACCTGTAGCAGCAATCTTGATTACTCATGCGCATTATGACCACATCATGGGACTTGATGTCATTCGTGATGCTTTTGGACAGCCACCAGTCTACATTTCAGAAAAAGAAGCATCTTGGCTTTACTCACCTAAAGATAACTTTTCAGGTTTAGACCGACATGCTGATATGGATGATGTGGTTTTAAAACCAGCTGAACATCACTTCCAATACCAAGACGATTATGCCATTGCTGATTTTCGTTTTCAAGTACGTCAAACTCCCGGGCACTCTTGGGGAAGTGTTTCTCTAGTCTTTCCTGATGATGAACTGGTTCTTACCGGCGATGCTCTCTTTAGAGAAACTATTGGACGAACTGATTTGCCAACTGGAAACGCAGAACAATTACTAAATAGTATCAAAACTGAACTCTTTAGTCTTCCAAATCACTTCACCGTATACCCTGGTCATGGTCGTGAAACGTCTATTGCACATGAAAAGAATTTTAACCCGTATTTTAACACACTATGAAAAAACTTAAAAAATATCTACTCTACTTTTTAGTTTGTTTAACAACTCTGCTTGTTCTAGGCCTAGGTTTTATTCGTTATAAAACCTACCATGCGCATCAAAGTTCTATGGCAGCTGCTAAATCCGCTGAAATCACAAAAGACTATCTACTCTTTGAAAGTAAAGGAAGCGCAAAAGCAACTATTATCTTTTACCAAGGTGCTCTCGTTGAGGAAAAAGCCTACGCTAATTTAGCAAATGATTTAACCGAATCAGGATATAATGTTTACATCTTGAAAACACCCCTAAATCTACCTGTGCTATCGAGTAAAAAAGCTTTAGCCGTCATCAAAGAAAAAAACTTAAAAAATGTCTACCTCGCTGGGCACTCACTAGGTGGCGTTGTTGCCTGCATGAACGCTGATGCAGCCAAAACAGACGTTACTGGTTTAATTCTTCTTGCAAGCTATCCAAGTGAGAAAACAGACTTATCAAAAGACAAGCTAAAAGTTCTCTCAATCACAGCTAGCAAAGATAAAATCCTTAAATGGAACCAGTATAACAAAGCTAAAAAGAGACTTCCGCAAGATACAAAATACGTCAATATCTCTGGAGGTAATCACAGCGAATTTGGAGATTATGGTCACCAAGCAAAAGACGGAAAAGCAAATATTTCTCAAAAAGAACAAGAAAAAGAAATTGCTACAGCTATTTCAAGCTTTATTAATTAAAAAACAACTTCTGAAAGTCAGAAGTTGTTTTTCTATGTTAAATTTTAAGATAACGTCTCATTGAAATAACTGAACCAAGAGATCCAATAAGAATTCCAACTAAGAACATACCACCAATAATCATTGGAAGGAATGAATCAGCAGGGTACAATGTTAAACCTTGTACTTCAAATTGTGGATTAACTGATGCATAAACAGCTTTGTAAGCAAAGTAGATAACAATTGATGGTACAATTGCTCCAAGTAATCCTACCCAAGCACCTTCAAAGAAGAATGGGCCACGGATATAAGAATTTTTAGCACCAACCAAACGCATAATTTCAATGTCACGATGACGAGACATAATTGTCATGCGGATTGTATTTGAAATCAAGAAGATAGCTACGATAACCAAAAGAACTGTTCCGGCAAATCCCCATGTACGGATAAATTTAGACACTTTGAAAAGTTGATCCGAGTTTGATCCACCGTAATCGACAGATTCAACGCCTTCAATTTTAGAAATCTTATTAGCTATTTTTTTAACTTTAGCAGCTGATGTTGCTTCTACAACGTAGACATCTTGCAATGGGTTTGAGTCACCATCAAACATTGCCCAATCATCACCGTAAGTTTCTTTTAATTTGGCTAATTGCTCATCTTTACTTGAGAATTTGACAGATTTAACACCAGAAAGAGCATCAATTTGGTCATAAACTTGGTGGAAAGCATCGTTTTGAACTGTTTCACCAACTTCATTTGTTTTTGTTTCTGAGTTATCAGCTGAGTTAACATCCAAGTAAACATTAATTTGGATATTTTTTTCAATACCTTGAGCAATTTTCTCAACATTCATCAATACAGCAGCGAAAATACCAACCAAAGTTAAAGTAATCGCAACTGAACTAACTGAAGCAATGGTCATCCAAATGTTACGTTTCAAACTTTTAATGGATTCCCATAAGTGGCGGAAAAAGTTTCTAATCATTATATCCGTATTCTCCTTCCTCTTCATCGCGAACAATACGTCCTTCTTCGATAGCGATAACGCGATGGCGAAGATTATCAACGATTTGTTTATTGTGAGTTGCCATTAGAACTGTTGTCCCTTGAAGGTTAATACGTTCTAACAATTGCATGATTTCCCAAGAAATTTCTGGGTCAAGGTTACCAGTTGGTTCGTCAGCAATCAAAACCTTTGGATTATTGACGATTGCACGCGCAATTGCCACACGTTGTTGTTCACCACCAGATAGTTGATCTGGGAATGAACGCATTTTATGTTTAAGGCCAACTAATTCAAGAACTTCTGGAACACGTTTTTTGATTTCACGTGGTTTTTCACCAATAACTTGCATTGCATAGGCAACATTTTCAAAAACTGTCTTTTTAGGAAGAAGTTTGTAGTCTTGGAAGACAACCCCAATGCTACGGCGCAAAATTGGAATTTGACGTTTTTTCATTTTTGTAAGGTTAAATTCCCCGACTTTAAGTGTCCCAGCAGACACTTTTTCTTCGCGGTAAAGCAATTTAATGAAACTTGATTTACCGGCACCAGAAGGACCAACAATATAAACAAATTCACCTGGGTTGACGGACACATTAATGTCTCTCAAAGCAGTTGTTGAGCGGTGATACTTTTTAGTTACACCTTTCATTTCAATTAATGCCATGTGTATTTTCCTTTACGATTTTGTTATCCTAAAATTTTACTTTCGAGTTAATCAATACGCCATTTCAAGAAAGCATCGATGAAACCATCAATGTCACCATCCATGACTTTATCAACTTGAGCAACTTCATATCCAGTACGGTGGTCTTTAACCATTGTATATGGAGTGAAGACGTATGAGCGGATTTGGCTTCCCCAAGTGATTTCTTTTTTATCACCTTTAAGAGCATCCACTTCTTGCGCCTTTTTCTCTTGCTCTAATTGATAGAGTTTTGCTTGCAACATTTTCATTGCGCGATCACGGTTACCGTATTGCGTACGGTCAACTGTAGATGCAACAACAATACCTGTTGGAATGTGAGTCAAACGGACACCGGTTGAAACCTTGTTGACGTTTTGTCCACCAGCACCACCTGAACGGAAAGTATCCATCTTGATATCATCATCACGAATTTCAACTTCAATCGTATCATCCAATTCTGGCATTACTTCGACAGAAGAAAATGATGTGTGACGACGTTTAGCTGAATCAAATGGTGAAATACGAACCAAACGGTGAACCCCCATTTCAGATTTCAAAAGTCCATAAGCATTTGGACCTTCAAAAGAAAGAGTTACTGATTTAATTCCAGCTTCATCACCAGCCTGATAGTCAAGGGTTTCAACTTTAAAGCCTTTGGCATTTCCATAACGAGTGTACATACGGAAAAGCATATCAGCCCAGTCTTGAGCTTCAGTACCACCTGATCCTGGGTGAATTTCCAAGATGGCGTTGTTACGGTCATAAGGTTCTGATAATAGAAGAGTCATTTCATAACCTGTCATGATTTTATCAAGTTTTTCAAGACTTTCTTCTAAATCTGCTTGAACAGAATCATCTTCGTCTAACATTTCCAAGTAAAGCTCTGTTTCATCAGAGAGTTCTTGCATTTGGTTAAATGTTTCGTAGGTTTGTTTCAAACCATTTAGTTCTTGAGATGTTTTCTGCGCTGCAATATTATCATTCCAAAAATCTGGCTCAGTCATTTTGTTTTCAAGAAGTGCAATGTCTTCTTCCAAACGATCTAAGTCAAAGAGACCTCCTGAAGCTAGTCAACTTCTCTTGATTTTCTACTATTTTTTGGCGGATTTCAGCCACTTCCATGAGATAACTCCTTTATTTAAGATATTAAGTTCGTTAAACGAGCAAAGCAATTGCACATTTTACAAGACTCACTGATTAAATCTACAAAGGGCTAAACTTAACATCTTCTAAGCCTCTATAGATTTTCTCTACTGCCTTCTTATTTTAACATAAAGCCTATAAAATTGCTATTCGATACCATTAGTAGCAAATAGCTTTCATAGCCTATTGTTGATTCAATACGTTAACAGTATCACCCTAAGCTTCTTTTTCAATGACAAACGATGCTTCTGTTAAATTATCAACTAAAAGACTTGCCTGAGACTGATCAATACCAAACACTTTATCACGGATAGCAATCACTCTAACACCTGCTGCTACACCAGCCTGAATTCCTTTTTGACTATCTTCAATGATAACAATGTTTTCTTTATCGAATCCTAATTTCGCACAAGCAGCGTTGTAAATCGCTGGATTTGGTTTTCCTTCTTTGAAGTCATCACCTGTTAAAATATAAGTGAAAAACTCAATCAAACCACATTTTGTCAAAGCTCGTTCAACATCTTCTCGCACTGTATTTGAAGCAAGCGCTAAAACATATCCCTTAGCTTTTAAATCAGCTAGGACTGTTTTAGCATCTGAAAAAACTAACTGACTATAATCTGGTCGATGAACATTCTTATAAGCTGTATATTCTGCTTCTAAAGCTTTGGTATCGTAGTCTGAAATCTTGTCCCCAAGAATTTTTTCCCAGAATTGATCCATACGACCACCTACGAAAAATTTTGGTGGCAAATGTTTAATCGAAATATCTTTACTTCCTAGAAATGCTTCTCTACGTTCAAAATAAAAATTCTCAGTGTTAAATAAAACACCATCCATATCAAATATAACTGCTTTAATCATAAAAGCCTCCCCGAACTATTCTATCATAAAACGTTGCAAAGATTTTCAGAAAGTAAAAAAAGGGAGTGGGACAGAAATCGGTAATTTCAAAGAAATTCGATTTCGTCGTCCCACTCCCGCAAAGTTAAGTAGGGTTGTAAAAGTTGATTTATCAACGCATTAGAACCCACTTAACCACTGCGTTTTGCATATTCTAACTACGTAAATAAAGAGGTTGAGGAATTTTGTCCTAGCCTATCTATTTACACTAAATTGCTTTTTCATCTTGTCCAAGTAAACGTTGAATAGCTTTTACAATTTCTGTAAGAACAACCATCAATAGACTTCCCACAATAACAGCCAACCATTGAGTAACACTCAAGTGTGATACATGGAAGAGTTGGTTAAATCCAGGAACTGCAATAGTCACCATCAAAAGAAGGAAGGCTACTGGAATTGCCCAGTTAAAGGTTCTATTTCTGAATGCACCAACAGTGAAAATTGATTGGTAAACAGATTTTACGTTAAAGGCATGAAGCAACTGGATAAGACCAAGTGTTGCAAATGCCATTGTCAACGCATCTTCGTGCATCATGCGATTTGAAGCATGTTCTGGGAACATCAATGCCCAAGCATAGACACCTAAAACAAGCAATGTTTGGAAGATACCTTGATAGATAATGGCTCCCATAACACCACCATCAAAGAAGTTTGATTTACGACCACGAGGTTTGTGAGTCATCACATCTGGTTCAGCAGGTTCAACACCAAGTGCAATCGCTGGTAGTGTATCAGTTACCAAGTTAATCCAAAGAAGGTGAACTGGTTGAAGAACATCCCAACCAAATAAAGTAGCAAAGAAGATTGTAAATACTTCTGCCATGTTGGCTGAAAGGAGGTATTGAATTGATTTTTGAATGTTAGAGAAGACTTTACGTCCTTCTTCAACCGCAACGATAATAGTTGCAAAGTTATCATCAGCAAGGACCATGTCTGAAGCACCTTTAGATACTTCAGTACCTGTGATACCCATACCAATACCGATATCAGCTGTTTTAAGTGATGGCGCATCGTTAACACCATCACCAGTCATGGCAACAACCTTACCTTCATTTTGCCATGCTTTAACGATACGAACTTTGTGTTCAGGAGATACACGCGCATAAACTGAGTATTGTTTGAAGACTTTTTGGAATTCTTCATCAGACAATTCATTTAGTTCAGCACCTGTAAAGACATGGTCTTCACCGTCATCTTCGATGATACCAAGGCGTTTGGCAATAGCTTCCGCTGTATCTTGGTGGTCACCAGTAATCATGATTGGACGAATACCAGCTTCTTTAGCAACTGCTACAGCTTTAGCAGCTTCTGGACGTTCTGGGTCAATCATTCCGACAAGACCTGAGAAAATCAAATCAGCTTCAACAATTTCTGATTCAAGATTTGGAACTTCAGAAACATATTTGTAAGCCATCATCAAAACACGAAGTGCTTGTTTGGCAAGGTCTTTATTGACATTAAGAATAGCTTCTTTTTCTGCTGCAGTGATGTCGCGAACTTGACCATTTTCTTCGATACGAGTCACACGTTTAAGAAGTTGGTCAGGCGCACCTTTAACAGCGACAAAATATTTTCCGTCAGCTTCTTTGTGGATAGTTGACATCAACTTACGATCAGAATCAAATGGCAATTCAGCCACACGTGGTTCTGCTTTCAACACTTCACGAATGTCAAAGCTGTGATCAAGACCAAATTGAACAAGTGCTGTTTCAGTTGGGTCACCAATCAATTTACCATTTGGATCGATTTTTGTATCATTTGCAAAGTTCATAACACGAAGTGTGTTATTGTCAGATGCAATCTCGCTGGCAGAGCTTTGCAATTTTCCGTTTGTGTAAACTTTTTCAACTGTCATTTGGTTCATTGTCAATGTACCAGTTTTATCTGATGCAATGATTTCTGTAGAACCAAGTGTTTCAACAGCTGGTAATTTACGAACAATTGAATTACGTTTAGCAAGTGTTGTTGTTCCCATTGACAAGACAATTGTCACAATGGCTGGAAGTCCTTCTGGGATAGCAGCCACAGCAAGTGCTACGGCAACCATCAAACCATTAAGTGGAGCTTCTCCTCGAACAAAAACACCGATAAGGAAAGTAACAGCAGCGATACCAACAATCAAGTATGTCAATACTTTAGACAATTGGTTCAAACTTTGTTTAAGTGGTGTATCTGTTTCATCAGCGTTGGCAAGCATGTCAGCAATTTTACCAACTTCAGTGTACATACCTGTATTAACAACGACACCAACACCTCGTCCGTAAGTAACGTTTGAGTTTTGGTAAGCCATGTTTACACGGTCGCCGATTCCTGCATCAGCTGGTACTTCAACTGACAAATCTTTTTCAACTGGAACTGATTCACCTGTAAGAGCAGCTTCTTCAATTTTCAATGATGCTGCTTCTAAAAGTCGCATATCAGCTGGAACAACATCACCAGCTTCAAGCATGACAATATCACCAGGAACCAATTCACGTGAATCAATTTCCACTACATGACCATCACGACGGACACGAGCGATTTGACTTGACATATCTTTAAGAGCTTCAATCGCCGCTTCTGCTTGACCTTCTTGGTAAACACCAAATGCCGCATTCAAAATAACAACGGCTAAAATAATCAAAGCATCAGTTAAACCGTGCATACCTTCTGTGATGACAGAAAGTGCTGCTGCAACCAACAAGATAATAATCATCAAGTCCTTGAACTGGTCAATAAACTTAGCTAGCAAGCCACGTTTCTCACCTTCATCAAGTTCGTTGTGACCGTATTCGTCCAAGCGTTTTTGAGCTTCTGCTGTAGACAAACCTTCACGTGATGAATTTAGAGTTTCCAATGTTTCATCTTTGCTCTGTGTATAAAACAGAGCTTTACTTTGTTCTTTAGACAAAATAGCTTCCTCCTATGGTCTCCTCTATAGAAAAAGAGACCTGTTTTTTTAAAACAAGTCTCGCTGTTTAAGACATGGCCGGAAATTTCTTTCGTAATGACGACCATGTCACGGGATTTACCCGTCTGCTACTCCCTTGAATACAGAGTAATCATATCAATTTTTAAAAAGTTTGTCAACTAAACACATTAGTCACAAAGCCTTATATATCAAGCTTTGTTTATGCTTACAACCATTTGATTTCTAGTTGATAATTGGCAAAAACACTATCTCCTTCAAGCTGTTTTAGTTGATAATGAATTTTTAGATTTTGCTTAGTTTCATCCAATTCATAAACGCTTGTTTTTGTTTGTAAATGTTGTAATCCAACAGGAGTTGGAATAGCAACTACAGCTGGAATTTCACGATGAAAACGCATGATTGATTTTGGATTTGAATAGCGTGTCATAATCAATTCTTGGTCATTGCATTTTAGCATAACCGTTTCTTTTTCTTCATTGGTATAAGTCAGGTAAATATGACCATTTTTTTCTGTTAATTTGACTGGGTATGATTGCTCAACTAACTCAACTTGTCCATCTAAATCAATTTTATTCTTAATATGAAGTTTCATTTAATGTAAGCTTCTTCCTTTCTCTAAAATTATACCAATTCTTCCTTCGTAAAGCCAATAATAACGCTATTCTAGCGCTTAATAGCAGATGAACGAAGCAAACTTGTTCCTGTAAAGATAGCAATGAAAATAATAAGAACTTTAAAATTATTAATATCAAGCTGACTGAGGAAAAACGCCGCAGTCAATACCCCAAAAGAACCACCAATAATAATTCCAAGAACTCCTGGCCAATTCACACGTCCAGATTTAATAAAATCTGTCGTACTTGCCGACATAATAACAGCTGCATCAAGCATCATCACTGGAAGGGCAATCGACGGATTAATCCCAAGCATTGAAAAGAAAATCAACTCAGGAGCGTAATTACCAAGTCCCATCGTCATCAAAATACCAATTGTGAAATTAAAAGCAATCCCAAGCACAAGCCAGATACCGTGAAGGCCATGAACACCATCACTCATACCAGCTCCTGGATTAACAATCATACGATAAACCATGATAAAGGCAGCAACAATCAACAAAATTCCGAGCACTCTTTGAACACGACGCGTATCCCAATTTTTTGTGATTCGTGTACCAACGAAAGCTCCTGCAAATGAGGCTGTAGCCATTGTCAGTAAAGTTGGCAACTCTACCTTAACAATCGTGATAAAGCAAAGCGCCTCAATCAATACCGGAATAACGTGTGCTGTCGATAAGGTTGCAGGTATCTGCTTGTCATCCTTTATTAACTTTGTCGCTTTAAAAAGGGCTGTGCTTGTAGCAAAAGTCCCAATTCCTAATGTATCTAATAAATCTGTCAAGTAACCAATCCATAGTCCTGTCCAGAATTTTTCCTTTAAATTAATCTTATTTTTTTTGGCATGATAAAAGATATTTCCCAAAACCCAAACGATTAGGAATACCAAAAAAAGTTGGATTAAACGTAAAATAAGTTCATTTGTCATAAGCTCCATTATAAGCAATTTTTTAACTTTCGTAAACATAAACCTTTTAAGAGTTAAGCCAATATTATTTTTGGCATTTTTGTTATAATGAAACTATGAATGAAAAAGTATTTCGTGACCCTGTTCACAATTATATAACTGTCAATCATCCGGTCATTTATGACCTCATTAATAGTAAAGAATTTCAACGCCTACGTCGCGTCAAGCAAGTCTCGACAACTGTATTTACCTTCCATGTTGCAGAGCACAGTCGTTTTTCACACTGCTTAGGTGTTTATGAGATTGCTAGACGAGTTACTGAGATTTTTGATGCTAAATTTCCAGATATCTGGGATTCAAATGAAAATCTCTTAACTATGGTAGCTGCGCTCCTGCATGATGTTGGGCATGGTGCTTACTCACACACTTTTGAAAAGCTTTTTGACACTGATCACGAAGCTATTACTCAAGAAATCATCACTAGCCCTGATACAGAAGTCAATGCTATCTTACGTCGTGTTTCACCAGATTTTCCTGAAAAAGTCGCTAGCGTTATTAACCACACTTATCACAATAAACAAGTGGTGCAACTCATCTCAAGTCAAATCGATTGTGACCGAATGGATTATCTTTTACGTGACTCTTACTATAGTGGCGCTAACTACGGTCAATTTGATTTAACACGTATTCTACGAGTTATTCGACCAACAAAAGATGGTATTGTTTTTGAATACAATGGCATGCACGCTGTTGAAGATTATATCGTCAGCCGATTTCAAATGTACATGCAAGTCTACTTCCATCCAGCTAGCCGAGCAATGGAAGTTCTGCTACAAAATCTTTTAAAACGTGCTAAATATCTTTATCAGATTGATAGCCGTTTCTTTGAAAGAACATCACCAAACCTCATGCCATTTTTAGCTAATCATGCCAACTTGCATGATTATCTTTCACTAGATGATGGTGTAATGAACACTTATTTCCAAGCATGGATGACTGCTGAAGATGATATTTTAGCTGATTTAGCAAGCCGTTTTGTTAACCGAAAAGTCTTTAAATCCGTAACTTTCGAAGAAGCATCACGTCAAGAATTGAGCCACTTAGTCGACTTAGTCAAATCTGTTGGCTTTGATCCAGAGTATTACACTGGTATTCATGTTAATTTTGACCTGCCTTATGATATTTATCGCCCAGAAAAGAAAGAACCTCGCACTGAGATTAACATGATTCAAAAAGATGGTTCAGTTGTTGAATTATCAACTATCTCACCGATTGTCAAAACTTTGACAGGCACCATTTATGGAGATAGACGTTTTTATTTTCCAAAAGAAATGCTCAGTGAAGATGACTTATTTGCACACACCAAAAAGGAATTTATGAGCTATATCGCAAACGATCATTTTGTATCTCATGATTAAGGAGATAAGGATAAACCTTGAGACGTTTTGTCAAAGGGATATCCTGCTCCTTTTCTTTTATATTTTTAAAATGAAAACGGTACCTATTAGAATTCCTTGTGTCCCCCATGACAAATAGGCCACTTTTTAGTAAGATATATAGGTAGAGATTCTTTAGGAGGGGTAAACTAACCTTATGTCTATTAAATTAGTCGCTGTCGACATCGACGGCACACTTTTAACCAACGACCGTAAAGTCACGCCTGAGGTTTTTGAAGCTGTTCAAGAAGCTAAAAAACAAGGTGTTAAGGTCATTATCGCAACTGGACGTCCAATTCCTGGTGTTCAGCCACTTCTTAACGAATTAAACCTAAGAGAAGAAGGCGATTATGTCATTACCTTCAATGGTGGGCTAGTCCAAGACACGTCAACTGGTGAAAATATTATCACTGAAACCATGACCTATGAAGACTATCTTGATATTGAGTTCCTTAGCCGTAAATTAGATGTTCACATGCACGCTATCACGAAAAAAGGAATTTTCACTGCTAACCGCAACATTGGAAAATACACGGTTCATGAATCAAGTTTGGTTAATATGCCAATTTTTTACCGCACTCCAGAAGAAATGGGCGATAAAGAAATTATTAAAATGATGTTCATCGACGAACCTGAAATCCTCGATGCAGCCATCGAAAAAATTCCACAAGAATTCTTCGATAAATACACGATTGTTAAATCAACACCATTTTACCTAGAATTCATGAACAAAAAAGCCAGCAAAGGAAATGCCATCAAACACCTTGCTGAAAAAATGGGGCTTACTCCTGACCAAACTATGGCCATCGGCGATGCTGAAAACGACCGTGCCATGCTTGAAGCTGTTGGTAACCCTGTCGTTATGGAAAATGGTACACCTGAGCTTAAAGAAATTGCTAAATATATTACAAAATCAAACGAAGAAAGTGGCGTCGCACACGCCCTTAGAGAGTGGGTCTTAAAATAATGTATAGCTATAAAATCGGTATCTCAGCTGAAGAACACGATAATTTTGCGAAAGCAAGTAATCAAACTAATCTATTACAATCTTCAAATTGGGCAAAAATCAAGGATAACTGGGACAATGAACGTATTGGTTTCTACAAAGATAATCAATTAGTCGCTTCTGCTTCTGTCCTTATCAAAGCTTTGCCACTTGGTTTTACCATGCTTTACATTCCTCGTGGACCAATCATGGACTACAGCGATAAAGAACTCGTAGCATTCGTGATTGGCTCACTTAAAAAATATGGTAAAACAAAACGTGCTCTTTTCATCAAAATGGATCCAGCATTGTTATTAAAACAATATAAAATCGGTGAAGAAGTTGATGAAAACAAAGATACACTTCTTGCTATCGACAACTTGAAAGCAGCTGGTTGCGAATGGACTGGACGCACAACAACAATTGCTGAAAGTATTCAACCTCGCTTCCAAGCTAACGTCTACACACAAGAAGACATGACATCAACTTTCCCTAAACACACAAAACGTTTGATGAAAGACGCTATTCACCGAGGTGTTATCACTAGCCGTGGTACAATAGATGATGTAAAAGCCTTTGCTGATGTCGTAGCACTTACTGAAAACCGTAAAGGCGTTGCCCTTCGTAACGAAGATTACTTCCGCAAAATGATGGAAACATACGGTGATGATGCTTACCTTCACTTAGCAAAAGTAAATCTTCCAAAACGTTTAGCTGAATACAAGGAGCAACTTGCTCAAATCGAAAAAGACTTGGCAGAAACAGCTGAACATCAGAAAAAACGTTTAACAAAATTAACACAACAAAAAAATTCTGTTACAAAATACATTACTGAGTTTGAAGAATTTGTTGAAAAATACCCAGATGAACTCATCATTGCAGGTATCTTATCTGTATCATTTGGTAATGTCATGGAAATGCTTTATGCTGGTATGAATGATGAATTCAAGAAATTCTACCCACAATATTCCCTTTATCCAAAAGTATTCGAAGATGCTTATGCTGATGGCATCATCTGGGCAAATATGGGTGGTGTTGAAGGAACACTTGATGATGGTTTAACTAAATTCAAATCAAACTTCAACCCAACAATCGAAGAATTTATTGGTGAATTTAACATCCCAGTAAATGGTTTACTTTACAAACTATCAAACTTGGCTTATAACATTCGCAAACAAAGGAGAAATGGCCATTAATGTCTCTTGAGATTATCGATAAAAAAGTTTTTGAGACTTTTTGCAATACTGTCAATTACAAATCATTCATGCAATCTGTCGAAATGGCTGATTTGCTTGAAAAACGTGGTTACCAAGTCACTTATCTTGGATTAAAGGAAGCTGATGAACTGCAAGTCGCTGGTGTTCTTTATAGCACGCCAGTAGCTGGTGGACTTCACATGGAAATCAATTCCGGTCCTGCTTCTCGGAATCATATCTATTTGAAAGCTTTCTATCAAGAACTTCAAGCTTATGCTAAAGAAAACGGCGCTATCGAGTTATTGGTTAAACCATTTGACACCTATCAACATTTCGATACCAATGGTGAACCAACAGACCAAGCTAATACAGCTTTGCTAGAAGATTTCCTATCACTAGGCTATCATCACGATGGATTGTTGACAGGTTACCCCGGTGGTGAACCTGATTGGCATTACGTCAAAGATTTGACTGACCTAACTGAAAAGACTTTGTTAAAATCATTTAGTAAAAAAGGTCGCCCACTTGTCAAAAAAGCTAAAACATTTGGTATCACGTTACGAAAACTTGATCGTGATGAGCTACCACTTTTCAAAAAAATTACTTCTGCTACTTCTAACCGCAGAGATTATGTAGACAAGTCTCTTGACTACTACCAAGATTTCTATGATAGCTTTGGAGATTCTTGTGAATTTATGGTGGCAACCCTTAATTTCCAAGATTATTTACAACACCTTGAAAGCGATCAAGGAAAACTTAACCAAAGAATTGAAAAACTTCGCTCAGCTATTGAAAATAACAACGGTTCTGAAAAGAAACAAAATCAATTGCGTGAACTATCAAGTCAATCAGCTACATTTGACACTCGTATCGCTGAAGCTAAAGTCTTTATTGAAAAATACGGCTCACAGAATGTTATTTTAGCTGGTAGCCTCTTTGTTTATACCAAACAAGAAGCCGTCTATCTCTTCTCAGGTTCTTACCCAGAGTTTAATAAATTCTATGCACCTGCTCTTTTACAAGAATACGTCATGCTAGAAGCCATCAAGCGTGGTATTACAACCTATAACCTCTTAGGTATCACTGGAGAATTCGATGGCTCTGACGGCGTTTTACGCTTTAAACAAAACTATAACGGCTACATCACTCGAA
Organism: Streptococcus sp. UBA4344; assembly: GCF_002393675.1. Taxonomy (NCBI): domain Bacteria; kingdom Bacillati; phylum Bacillota; class Bacilli; order Lactobacillales; family Streptococcaceae; genus Streptococcus; species Streptococcus sp. UBA4344. The sequence goes on along the minus strand of NZ_DGTE01000020.1, from coordinate 1,676 downwards.
AAATGGGAACCTTCCGTTATTACCCACACCCACTCAAATACAAACTTATCCATAATCTCAAAAAAATTCTTAGACGTTATTAAAAGACAAAGGCTTGGAACATAGGTTCTAAGCCTTTTTAGTACAAAAAAACTACCTGTCCTAAGACAAGTAGTTTTTAATATGACTTCAATGATTCTTGATTATTTTACAAAGTCAAGAAGAGCAAGGAAGCTTTCTGGTTGAAGTGATGCACCACCAACAAGGGCACCATCAACGTCTGGGCAAGCCATGTAAGCTGCAACGTTTTCAGGTTTAACTGAACCACCGTATTGAACGCGAACTTTATCAGCTACTGCTTGACCGAAGTCAGCTGCAACTGTGTCACGAACTACTTTACACATTTTTTGTGCGTCATCTTGGCTAGCTGATTTACCAGTACCGATAGCCCAGATTGGTTCGTATGCAATAACAAGTGAAGAAACTTGTTCTTCTGACAATCCAGCAAGAGCAGCTGAAACTTGTCCACCTACGAATTCAGCAGCTTTACCAGCTTCGTAAGTTTCAAGAGTTTCACCACAGCAGATGATTGGAAGCATACCATTAGCAAAGATTGCTTTAGCTTTTTTGTTGATATCTTCGTCAGTTTCGTGGAAGTATTCACGACGTTCTGAGTGACCGATTACAACGTAGTCAGTTCCCATTTCAGACAATACTTTAGGGCTGTTTTCACCAGTGAAAGCACCAGCGTTTTCAAAGTAGCAGTTTTCAGCAGCAACTTTAAGGTTTGAACCTTTAGCTGCAGCAAGAACTGTTGAAAGGTCAAGTGCAGGAGCTGCGATACCAGCTTCAACAAGTTCTGATGAAGGCAATTTAGAAGCTACTGCTTCAACGAATGCTTTAGCTTCTTCTGGATTTTTGTTCATTTTCCAGTTACCAGCGATAAATGGTTTACGTGACATTTCACATACCTCTTCTATTTTTATTTACCCCCTTATTCTATCATATTTTCAGCATCTTTTAAAGGTTCGAGGGGATTTTTACACATAATCATGAAAGAAATTGCAAAAAAAGAGCCCCTTACGGGACTCTTTCCACAATTACTATCTGACTAATAATTGTTATCTGGGAACTTAATTAATTAACTAAAATTAAGCTTCGATTTCTGAAACGATACCTGAACCAACAGTACGTCCACCTTCACGGATTGAGAATGTAGTACCTTGTTCAACGGCGATTGGGTGAATCAATTCAACGTCGATAGTAACGTTATCACCAGGCATTACCATTTCAGTACCTGCTGGAAGTTCGATTGAACCTGTAACGTCAGTTGTACGGAAGTAGAATTGAGGACGGTAGTTGTTGAAGAATGGAGTGTGACGTCCACCTTCTTCTTTAGTAAGGATGTAAACTTCACCTTTGAATTTAGTGTGTGGGTGGATTGAACCTGGTTTAGCAAGAACTTGACCACGTTCGATTTCATCACGTTGGATACCACGAAGAAGAACACCAACGTTATCCCCTGCAAGACCTTCATCAAGTTGTTTACGGAACATTTCAACACCAGTAACAACAGCTTTTTGGATGTCGTCACGGATACCAACGATTTCAACTTCGTCGTTGACTTTAACAGTACCACGGTCGATACGTCCTGATGCTACAGTACCACGACCAGTGATTGAGAATACGTCTTCAAC